>CACZNO010000243.1 GCA_902782505.1 uncultured Erysipelotrichaceae bacterium
ATATCGTAGATCATCTGGTCGGTATTGGAATCCTGGCGCAGTTCCCCGTTGACGTAACTCTGGATCTTCAGCGCCGGCGGAAACGGGATCTCGTCCTTGGTGACGATCACAGGTCGCATCGGGCAGAAACCGTCCAGACTCTTGCCGAAGTACCACTGTTTGTGATTGGTCTGAAGATCGCGGGCGGTCATATCGTTGACGACCGTATAACCCAAGACGTACTCTTTCGCGTCCTTTTCGGATACGTTTTTCGCGTCTTTTCCCAGCACCACGGCCAATTCCGCTTCGTAGTCCAGCTTTTTCTTCTTTTTTTCATACGACGGAACGGATTCCCCGGACGCAGGCGCATAGGAAACCCGCTTGGAAAAATACACCGGATATCCCCGTTCGGCAGTAAAATCCTTTTGCGAATACGCATTGGCTTCCTTGGCGTGTTCACGGTAATTCAAGCCAAGGCATAAGACATCCTGTAAAGGATGCGGAATCGGCGCGAGAAGTTTTACCTCGGCCAAGGGTTTTCCCGCGGAAGAGGGAGTTCCGTTTCTAAGAAGATCCCATTCTTCCGGTTTTCCCTTTACGATCAGTTCATTCAGACTCTGATACGGAAGTCCGAACGAGGAAAGGCAATACGCTCTTCCTTCGCGTACGATTCCCGGAGTCTCTTCTTGGTTTTTCGGACATACAAACGTGACAAGTTTCATATTATTCTCCCTTCTTGGCTGTATCCAGGGAATCCCGGAACACATAAAAGCGCTGATACAGGAACTCCAGGGTGAAATTCAGGACCATATTGATACCGGTCACCAGATATTCGTTCCATCCCAGATTGGTCGTCAGAATATGTTCCAGATAGGTCGACGCGGGGGTAAACACCAGGTAGAACAGGAACACCTTGAACATCGCCGCCGGCACGTTCGCCGCGGACTGGAACGTGAATTTGCGGTTGAGCGTGAAGTTCCAGACGACCGACAATACCAAGCCGGTCAGATAACTGACCCAGTACGGCAGATGGAAAAACTCGTTCAAAACCGTGAACGTAACGATCTCAATCAAGCCTGCGCTGATGGAAAACAGCGTAAATTTGAGAAAGCGAAGCCAATCTTTTTTCATAGAATCTTCCTCCGGGAATATTGTAGAGGATTTTCGGAATAAACGCAAAAAAGACCGGCGGGAACCGGTCTTTTGTCCTGTAGTGAGGAATTATCTTGCGTCGTATACGAACGCACGGTCATGTCCGCAGTGCAATGCGTCGTAAATCTGACCCGGTTTCGCGCTGTCGCCGACTAAGATCAGCTTGTCGCCGTAAGCAGCGCGGAGTTCTTCCAGATTCGGACGGTTGGAGCGTACGCCCATTGCCAGAACCACGGTTTCCGCCGGGATGAAGGATTCTTCTCCGCTGACCGCGTCTTTGACCTTGACGCCGTTTTCGGCAACTTCGGTCAGGACCTTGCCCTTGGCGATCATACCGCCGTTTTTCATGATTTCCTGCGCCAGGTGCATCACGATGCTCGGATAAAGGTTGCCGCCGATCTTGTTGAGCATTTCCACAACCGTGACCTTGTGTTCCGGAGCCAGGGTTTCCGCGGTTTCCAAACCGGTGACACCGCCGCCTACGACTACGACGTCGCCCTTGACCGGCGAAATGCCTGCCAGAACGCTTTCCGCGGTAACCGCACGTTCAATACCCGGCAATACCGGCTGGATCGGTTTTCCGCCGGCCGCTAAGAAGACCGCTTCCGCGCCGGTCGCTTTGACGGTTTCCGCATCCGCGCGTACGCCTAAACGCACTTCCACGCCGGCTTCCGCCAGCTGCGCTTCCATCGTTTCGACCCATTCCGCCAGCATTCCCTTGTGCGGAGGCACTGCCGCGAGATTCACGGTGCCGCCCAGTTTTTCCTTGGCTTCAAACAGAATCGTACGGAATCCGCGCTTCGCTAACGTCAAAGCCGCTTCCATGCCGGCCGGACCGCCGCCGATGACCGCGACAGTTCTGCCCGCGCCGTTTTTCACGAGTTTTTCATCGCCCCATTCGAATTCACGTCCCAATACCGGGTTCAGCGTGCATCCAAGCGGTAAGCCGTCGTTCAGAATACGGAAGCATTCCATGCAGCCTAAGCACTTGCGGATCAGAACTTCCTTGCCCGCTTTCGCCTTGTTGCCCCATTCCGCGTCCGCCAGATGGCCTCTGGCGATGCCGACATAGTCCGCAAAGCCTTCTTCCAATAACTGTTCCGCGACTGCCGGATGTTTGATGTTGCAGACGGCGATGACCGGAATATTCACGGCTTTCTTGATGTTCGCCGCCAGATGTTTCTTCCAGCCTTCCGCAAAATAGTTCGGTTCAATGATCGTCGCGCCGGAATCGTAGGTGCCGCAGGATACGTTCAAGCAGGTAATGCCCAGCGCTTCCAGATATTTTGCCTGCGCGATCGCGTCTTCCATCGTGATGCCGTCTTCGAGGAAATCATCGCCGTTGATGCGGACGCTGATCGGGAACTTCGGTCCGCAATACGCCTTGATGCCGTAAATGATCTCGGTCACAAAACGCATTCTGCCTTCGAAGCTTCCGCCGTATTTGTCGGTGCGCTTGTTGGTGTGCGGAGATAAGAACTGGCTGACCAGATATCCGTGCGCCGCGTGAATTTCCACGCCGTCTACGCCGGCCTTCTGTGCGATGACCGCACCGGTCACGAACTTCTTGACCAGACCTTCCACTTCTTCCGTGGTCAGAGCACGCGGTTTTTCGCCGATGACCTTGCAGGTGACATCCGAAGCGGAAACCGGCTGTTTGCCGCCGATCAGACGGCTCGGGGTCTGGTTGCCCGGATGATGCAGCTGTACGAACAGTTTCGTGTCGTACGCGTGCACCGCTTCCACAAGTCTCGATAACTGGCCGATGACATGCGTATTCGTCACGCTTAACTGATTGGGCGTACCGACCCCGGTCTCATCGTCGATCCGGGTGATTTCGGTCATGATCAGACCTGCTCCGCCTCTTGCGCGGTCGGCGTAGTACTTGATCATGCGCGGTCCCGGTTCCCCGGTCACTTCCGCTAACGAGCACCCCATCGGTGTCATGACAATACGGTTCTTGAGTTCCAGATTGCCGAGCTTGTTCGGTTCAAACAATTTTGTGTAAGACATTTTTACCCTCCTTATGAAATTATGGTTTTGTTTGAATAATCTACCTGATTCTATTATACAAGATTTGTGATAGGAATCACGAACAATCCGTGAATCTTCCGTCAATGCGGGGTAAAAGACGGATAATCCGTAAAAAAAAGACGGATATTTCTGTGTCAGCGATCCGTCTTTCATGGATTATTGTTTGGAAAAGTACTGTTTTAGGAAATAGGCAGGCGTACAGCTCCACGCATGGCAGAAACTGTGCACGATGATACCTCCGTAGGGAGATTCTTCCGGATTCTCCGGGTTATACAGTTCCCAGAATGTATCGGCGCCTTTTTCCAGCATTCCTCCCCAGTATTCCTTCATCTTCCGGTAAGCTTCTTCCTTCATCCCCGCGTGAATCATCGCGTCGATATAGTGATGATACGCGTACGGGCTGTTCATGCGGACTGCCTCCGGAA
>CACZNO010000244.1 GCA_902782505.1 uncultured Erysipelotrichaceae bacterium
CTGGCACACGATTTCGGAGAAATCCTTGGGGTTCCGGCTGTCATGGGAAATCTTCGCAGAACATCTATCGGACGTTTTTCTGTAAAAGACGCCTTGAAACTCGAAGAAATTCCTGCCGATGTACGGGATATCCGTTTTCTTACACCGTACGAGATTCTGCAGGATTACCCTTATGCGGAATGGGATAATACTGCGGATGTGATCGCCGGAAAAACTCTGAAACTGGACCGTACGGAAGATCTTGTCATGGTTACGCACGGGGAAGATGTTCTGGCAGCGTACGAAAACGCGGGGAGCGGATATTACAGATGTAAACGGGGTTTGTTGTGATGAAAACAGAATATATTGACCTTCACGAAATAAAAGACGTATATCCGGCGGCTTCTGCCTGCATCGGATATTTTGACGGCGTGCATAAAGGGCATCAGAAACTGATGGAACGTACCTTAATCGCCGCCAAAGCCAAGAAGCTGACCGCTGCCTGCATTACATTTGATCCCGATCCGTGGGTCGTATTGAAAAACGCGAAGAATATACCGCATCTGACGTCGGTTAAAGAACGGATCCGATTGATTGAAAATACCGGGATCGAAGTGCTGTACCTTGTACGCTTTACGAAAGAACTGGCGGATCTGTCTCCGGCAGAATTCATCGAAAAAATCCTGGTACCTTTGAATATACGGCATCTTGTCTGCGGATTTGATTATTCTTACGGCAAATACGGAGCGGGGAAGGCGGAAGATTTGAAAAAAGAAAGAGCGTTTGATACGGAAGTTGTCGGCGCAGTCCTGTATGAAAACGAGAAAATCAGCTCCACCCGGATTGAAGAATGTCTTCGTAAGGGCGAAGCGGATAAGGCGAGGGTGATGCTGGGATATCCGTATTCCATCACCGGCACGGTCGTAAAAGGACGTTCCAAAGGTAAAACGATCGGTTTCCCGACGGCGAATATAAAACCCGGTGACATTTACGTAATGCCCAAACCGGCTGTTTATGCGGGGATTTGCGAAGTCGCAGGAAAAGAATACCGGGCAATGATCAATATCGGTCATAATTCTTCTTTCAACCGGTATGAAGATCTTTCTTTGGAGGCGCATCTTATAGGCTTTGAAGGAAACCTTTACCGGAAGAAGATCACGGTGCGCTTTTACCGTTTTGTGCGGGATGAAATCGAATTTTCTTCTCTGGAAGAATTGAAAGCGCAGCTGACGTATGACCGCGGTGTGATTTCCTCGTACAGCTTTGAGGAAGACGCGGGAAATGTGTTAGAATAGACGAGGAGGTATTTTATGGCCAAAGAATACATTCAGATCAACAAAGACGAAAGCGACGGCATCGTCGCTATCTCCACACCGGTCCTGGAATCCATCGCCACCTTGGCATTGGAAGAAGACAAGGGCATTCATTTAGCCGGCAAGGAGAATAAAGTTTACTGCCGTATCCAGAACAATACTCTTTCGGTTTATGCGAAAGTGAAACTGGATTACGGACGCAATGTCGCGTCGACTTGCGAAAGCGCGCAAAGACGCGTAAGAGACGCGATTTATCAGATGACGGATATTCCGTGCGATGATGTCTCCATCGACGTGGTGGGGTTTGTTTTCCGCTAAAAGGAGAATCGTACGGACATTTCGTGTTAGAATAATACGCATGGAGGACAGAGAAGATGAAGCGCAGAGATTTACGGAAAATTATTATGACATCCCTCTATCAGTATCAGCTGCTTGATCCGGATCTGGACAGCCTGTTTTCGAATAACCTTTGTTACGATTTACCGGCGCGCTATGAACTGGAAGAAAAGAACCCCATGGCAAGCGCGGAAGAATTGAAAATCACGGATTATCATTTTGACGATAAAGATGAGATCGCGTTTATCATCCGGGTGGTGACTAACGCGGTGAATAAAGAAGAAGAATTCAGGGAAGAGATCGAAAAACGTCTGGTCGGCTGGTCGTACGATCGTTTGGGGTATGTGGAAAAATCGATTCTGCTGATGGCGTTATCGGAAATGGATCTGAAAACAGCCGATCGCGGTACGGTGATCGATGAAGCAGTCGCTCTGGCGAAGGAGTACTGCGAGGACGACGCGTACGCGATGATCAACGGAGTCCTGGATCAGCATGCCTGATACTGTCTGGACCGTCAGTGACGTCAACCGTCACATCAAGGTACAGTTCGAAGAAGATCCGGAGATCCAGGGGATCCTGGTCGCCGGTGAAATATCCAATTTTACTGCCCATTCGTCGGGACACTGGTATTTTACATTGAAAGATACCTCGTCCCGGCTTTCTTGTGTTATGTTCCGCATGTACGCAGGACGAAGCGCCTTCGTTCCGAAACACGGTGATAAAATTATCGCACGGGGAAGCGTACGGGTCTTTGAACCCAACGGACAATACCAATTGTACTGCACCCAGCTTTTCCCGTACGGGGAAGGGGAACTGAACCGGAAACTGGAAGCGCTGAAAAGAAAACTGGCGGAAGAAGGCCTGTTCCGGGAAGATCATAAAAAAGAGATTCCCGCTTATCCCGAGCGCATCGGCGTGATCTGCGGGGAAAACACCGCGGCGTACCGGGATGTATTGCGTACGGTGACCCGACGCTGGCCGATGGCGGAAATCGTTCCGTTTTTCTCATTAGTACAGGGTGCCGGCGCCAAAGAAAATCTGGTTCATCAGATCCGTGAAGCCGATCTTGCAAAACTCGACGTGATCCTGATTGTACGCGGCGGAGGTTCTTTGGAAGACTTATGGCCGTTTAACGAAGAAGAAGTCGTTAGGGCTGTATACGAGGCGAAAACACCGGTGATTTCCGGAGTTGGACATGAAAGCGATACGACTCTGGTGGACTATGTCAGCGATTTACGGGCTTCGACACCGACAGCGGCGGCAGAACATGCCACACCGGATATCGAAGAAGTCTATGATATCGTACAGGATCTGAAAAGCCGGCTTTGTCAAACCGTTCGTATAATTTCGGCGGAAAACAACCTGCGGATCGACCTTCTCAAAGAAAAAATGAGACGGTATTCCGCAGGCATCCTGCACCGGAAGGAAACCGTGCGCTCTTTGAAGAGTTCCCTGATATACGCAGCGAAAGGGATTCAGAA
>CACZNO010000245.1 GCA_902782505.1 uncultured Erysipelotrichaceae bacterium
AAAAACTCCATTCCCTCATCCTCCATAATGGGAATCCTGTTTTCCAGCGCGTACTGTTTTACTTCTTCAATCGTCCTCATGATAGAAAAAAGGGAATGCGTGTCGCATCCCCTAATCCTGATTAATTCAGTTCGATGGTTGCCATCGGAGCGTTGTCGCCCTTACGGAAATAGGTCTTGGTAACCTTGGTATATCCGCCGGAACGATCCGCGTACTTCGGAGCGATTTCATCAAATAAGACCGATAACGCTGTCTTGCCATCTTTGTTGGTGACAGACTTCAGATACGAAGCAGCCAGACGGCGGCTCGCCAGATCACCTTTCTTACCTAATGTAATTAATTCATCGACGACCGAACGAAGATCCATCGCCTTCATTTCCGTGGTTTCGATTTTGCCCTTTAAGATTAAATCGGTAGCCTGGTTTCTTAACATAGCTTTCCGATGATCCGCTTTCCGTCCAAATTTACGGTTCCACATAATTCTTTGCCTCCTTGACTACTCGTAGGACTTGAATCCCAAGCCCAGATCGGCCAACTTATCCTTGACTTCTTTCAGCGACTTCTTACCTAAGTTACGAACCCGCATCATTTCTTCTTCGGTCTTCATGCACAGTTCTTCAACGGTCTGAATGTTGGCGCGTTTCAGACAGTTATAGGAACGAACCGAGAGATCCAGATCTTCGATCAGCATCGACGTGGTCTTGTCGAGGTCTTTTCCGGTGTCTTCCTTGATCAGGCTTTCACTTTCCACGACTTCCGGCTTGACATCCGTCAGGATGCTCAGATGATCGATCAGGATCTTGGAAGCCAGCGCCAGGGATTCACTCGGACTGATGGAGCCATCGGTCCAGATTTCCAGCGTCAGCTTCGAGTAATGAGAATTCTGTCCCACACGTGCCGGGTCTTCTTCATAGGAGACCTTTTCAATCGGGGTATAGATGGAGTCGGTATAAATGGTGCCGATTCCCTGGTTGTTGCCCTGATATAACTGTTTGTTGACATCGGCGGAAACATAACCGCGGCCGTTCTGCGCTTTCATTTCCATCTTCAGTTCTCCGCCTTCCGCTAAGGTGGCGATTACTAATTCCGGATTTAAGATTTCCACGCCCGTAGGAAGCTCAATGTCCCCCGCGGTGACCGTCTTCGGTCCTTTTTCGTTGATACGCAATGTGTAGGTATCATCGGAATCGATCTTCATTACGAGATCTTTGATGTTTAAGATAATTGCGGTAACGTCTTCCACAACCCCGGGAATCGAGGTGAATTCATGGAAAACCTTATCGATGTTAATGCAGTAGACCGCTCCGCCCGGCATGCTGGATAAGAGAACTCTCCGTAAAGAGTTTCCAATCGTCGTGCCGAAGCCTCTTTCCAGAGGTCCGATCACGAACTTTGCATAATTGGTAGTCTCGTCTGATTCCTTAATCTCAAACTTTGCTCTTTCAAATTTCTGCATTGCGTTCTCCTTCCGTATGTAAGATTAACCGCGCGGCCGTTTCGGCGGACGGCATCCGTTATGCGGAATCGGAGTAACATCGTTAATGGTCGTAATATCCAAACCAGCAACCTGTAACGCTCTTACAGCCGCTTCACGTCCCGGACCCGGACCTTTAACGTTGACGTCAACGGTCTTCATACCGTGATCGATCGCTGCTTTCGCTGCAGCTTCTCCAGCCATCTGCGCCGCGAATGCGGTGGACTTTCTGGATCCTTTATAACCTAAAGCACCTGCGGAGCTCCAGGAAACAACATTTCCGTTCACATCCGTGATGGTAACGATTGTGTTGTTGAATGTCGAATGAACATGCGCGACACCCTTGGCTACAACCTTACGGTTCTTTTTACGACGAGTTTTTACATCTGCCATTGTTCATTTACCTCCCTTATTTCTTCTTGTTCGCTACGGTACGGCGCGGACCCTTGCAGGTTCTCGCGTTCGTGCGCGTACGCTGTCCGCGGCTCGGGAGATTCTTTCTGTGGCGAATACCACGATAGCTTCCGATTTCCATTAAACGCTTGATGTTCAGTGCGGTTTCACGGCGCAAATCGCCTTCCGTCTTGATCTGGTCGATGATGACACGGATAGCGTTTTCCTGTTTTTCACTCAGGTCCTTTACACGAATATCACCGGAAACATTTGCCTGTTCCAGAATGTCTTTCGCGGTAGTCGGGCCGATTCCATAGATATAAGTTAATGCGACTTCGATCCGCTTGTCACGCGGTAAGTCGACTCCTGCAAATCTTGCCATAACTCAATTGTTCTCCTTTAAACTAACCCTGTCTCTGCTTATGTTTCGGATTTTCGCAGATGATCATTACTTTTCCTTTTCTGCGGATTACGCGGCATTTGTCGCAAATCGGCTTTACGGATGGTCTAACCTTCATAATATAGGTCCTCCTTTAAATAAATACTATTTACGTCTGAACGTTATGCGCCCACGTGTTAAATCGTACGGTGAAATTTCCACAGTGACATTGTCACCCGGTAAAATGCGAATGTGGTTCATGCGGATTTTACCGGAAACGTGGGCTAAAATCATTGCCCCATTGGAAAGCTTCACTTTGAACATGGCATTCGGCAGCGTGTCTTCTACCGTGCCGTCAATTTCAATAACATCCTGCTTACTCATTCCACCCCTCCTTATTTTTCATCATCGAGCAACGTGAAGATCTCCGGTTCTCCGTCGGTGATCACAAACGTATTCTCGTAATGCGCACAGAGCTTTCCGTCGTATGTTCGCACATACCATCCGTCGCTCCGGGCGTAAGTTCTGGCACTGCCCATGGTAATCATCGGCTCAACGGCCAGCGTCATTCCTGCTCTGAGCCGCACACCGGTCCCCGCTATGCCGTCATTGGGCACTGCGGGAGACTCGTGCAGTTCTCTTCCGACACCGTGTCCCGTATAATCCAGCGGGACACCGTATCCGAAGCTTTTCGCGTAGGAACCGATTGCGTGGGAAATATCGCCGATGCGATTTCCCAGCCTAGCCATTTTAATCCCTTCGAAGAAGCTCTGTCTAGTCACTTTGATAAGTTTTTTCGTTTCTTCGGGGATTTCGCCGACAGCCCATGTTCTCGCACTGTCTCCATGGAAGCCGTGATACTTGCTTCCGAGATCGATTGAAACGATATCTCCTTCTTTCAGACGGTAGGAATCCGGGATGCCGTGAATCAGACAGTCATTGACGGAGATGCACGCGCTTCCCGGAAAACCGTAGAGTCCCAGGAAGGAAGGTTCGGCGCCGTTTTCGCGGATCACTTTTTCGGCGATCGCATCCAATTCCTTGGTGCTGATGCCGACGCGGATCGCGTCACGTACCGCCATGTGCGCCAGGGCATTGATATGCCCCGCAACACGCATCGCTTCAATTTCACTTGAAGACTTGATGGAAATCATCTACTGTAAGCCCTCCAACGCTTTCTGGACATCTTCCCAGACTTTGTCGATCGGCTGACTTGCGTTGACTTCTTTCGTCATTCCCTTGTCCGCGAAATGTTCGAGGACCGGGCGGGTCTGCCGGTCAAACTCCGCTAAGCGTTCCTTCAGTCCTTCTTCGGTATCGTCCTTGCGCTGTTTTAACGGACTTCCGCAAACATCGCAGACGCCTTCGACCTTGGACGGAAGAGAATAGATGTTGTAGATCGCGCCGCAGTTCGGGCAGATTCTTCTGCCGGTGATGCGCTTCATCAGCGCGTCATATTCGACGGTCAGCACAACGATCGCTTCCAGCGGGATACCGAGCTTCTCGGTTAATTCCGATAACGCTACAGCCTGGGGCAGGGTACGCGGAAATCCGTCCAGCAGATATCCGTTTTTGCAGTCAGGCTGCTGGATCCGGTTGGATACCATACCGATGGTGATCTCGTCCGGAACCAGCAGTCCCTTGACCATGTACTCCTGTGCTTTTAATCCAAGTTCGGTCTTCCCCGCAATTTCCGCCCGGAACATATCGCCCGAGGAAATATGAGGAATTCCGTACTTTTCTGTAATCTTTTCCGACATCGTTCCTTTGCCGGCACCGGCCGGGCCCATAATCAGTAAATTCATCGATGAGTCCTCCTTTTATAAACTCTGTTTCTGTTAACGACGGAAGTATCCGCGATACGTTTTCTGTGTTAACTGCGATTCCAAGTCTTTCACCGTTTCCAGCGCAACGCCGACGACGATGATGATACCGGTACCGCCCATCGTGACCGAGGACGGAATGTTTGTCGCCATTCCCAACAAATACGGAAGAGCGGCAATGACGGCCAGCCAGAGCGCGCCTAATACCGTGATACGGTTCAGGACCTTACTGATGTAGGAAACCGTTTCGCTTCCCGGACGGATGCCCAGAATGTACGTTCCCTGCTTGTTCAGGTTTTCAGCGATCTGTTTGGGGTCCACCTGCAGATTCGTATAGAAGAAGGTGAACAGGATGATCAATACGACATAGATGGCTAAGCCCCAGGGCTTCGTGAAGTCTAACGCGTTTGTGATCCAGCGGGTCACATCGGTCTGTTCGAAGAAGCTCATGATGGTCACCGGAGCCACCATAACGGCGCTGGAGAAGATGACCGGGATAACCGAAGCCGAGTTGATCTTTAACGGAAGATAGTTGATGTTCTGTCCGCCGATCGCGCGGGTATTGGACGTGTACTGGATCGGGATCTTACGAACCGCTTCGTTCATGAAGATGATCATAATGATCAGAACCAGGTATAACACGATCAATGCCGCGAATTGGATGACACCGGAGAAGGTCGAAGACGTTCCCGCGGAGGTGTCAACCAATGTCGTATAGGCCTGACGGAACTGGAACGGAAGGTTCGCCACAATACCCGAGAAGATAATGATGGAGATTCCGTTTCCGATTCCTTTATCGCTGATCTGGTCTCCCAGCCAGATCAGGAAGGATGTGCCTGCCGTTAAGACGATTGCGATGAACATATACGTCGAGACGGTAGGATTATCCAGAATACCGTAACGTGCATGGAAGGAGTACGTTAAGGTGTACGCCTGTAAGAAGGCTAAGACGATGCCCAGATAACGAGTGATCTTGTCCATCTTCTTTCTGCCTTCCTGTCCGTTTTCCTTAAGATCCGCAAGCGGAGGGATAACGTCCATGGCTAACAATTCGATGATGATGCTCGCGGTGATGTAAGGACCTACACCTAACGAGAGCACCGAGAACTGGTCGAGTGCGCCGCCGCCCAACAGGTTCATCAGGTTGATGATGTTGTTGCCGTCGATGCCTGCTAATAATGCTTCTTTGTTGATGCCCGGAAGAGGAATCGCACATCCCAGACGGTACACAAACAGGATTCCCAGTGTGAACAGAATGCGGTTGCGGATTTCCTTGTTCTTGAACATCAATACAAGATTCTGAAGCATGTTAGATCACCTCAGCGATCCCGCCAGCTTTTTCAATTGCGTCCTTTGCACTTGCGCTGAATTTGTTGGCTTTGACAGTCAGTTTCTTGGTCAATTCCCCTTTGCCAAGAACCTTGATGTTTTTCATCTGTTTGCTGATCACTTTTGCGTTGATCAGAGCTTCCAAATCAACTACGGTACCTTCTTCAAATTTTTCCAGCTGCGCCAGATTTACTTCTGCGTAATCAATTGCGCTGAAGTTGGTGAATCCGCGCTTCGGAAGACGGCGTGCCAGAGTGGTCTGTCCGCCTTCGAAACCTAAACGCGTTCCGCCGCCGGATCTCGCGTTTTGGCCCTTGTGACCTTTACCGGAGGTCTTGCCTAATCCGGAGCCTCTGCCGCATCCAAGACGCTTCTTGGAATGACGGGAACCCGGAGTATACTGCATTTCGTTTAATTTCATAGTGCCCTCCTCTTAGTGACGTACTTCTGCCGCACCTAAGCCGCGAACCTTGGAAACTTCTTCCAGCGTCTTCATGTTGGATAAAGCGTTGAAGGTCGCGCGAATCATGTTGATCGGCGTACGGGAACCTAAGCACTTGGTTAATACGTTCTGAACGCCTGCCAATTCCAATACGGCACGAACCGGGCCGCCGGCGATAACTCCGGTACCTTCCGCAGCCGGACGGACTAAAACCGAACCTGCTCCGTAGTTACCGATCATTTCATGCGGCAGTGTGGTTCCGACCATCGGGACAACGATCAGGTTGCGCTTCGCTTCTTCGGTAGCTTTACGGATTGCATCCGGAACTTCGTTCGCCTTACCGGTTCCGAAGCCGACTCTTCCCTTTTTGTCACCGATGACAACTAACGCTGCGAAACGATATCTGCGTCCGCCCTTAACAACCTTGGTAACACGGTTGATCTTGACAACGCGTTCTTCGAATTCCTTTTCTTCCTGAACACGTCCGCCGCGGCGAGGACCTTTCCCCTGTCCGCGTGCGCCGCGCGCGTCTTTCTGACCGCGGCGATTGAAGCGTTTGCCTTCTTCCGGAGCCGCCTGGACTTCGTTTTCAGCCGGAGTTTCTACTGCCGGTGTGTTATTGATTTCTTCCATATTACGCCTCCTAGAACTTTAAGCCCGCTTCTCTGGCGCCTTCCGCCAGGGCTTTGATTCTTCCGTGGTAGACATAGCCGCCGCGGTCGAATACTACTTTTTCGATGTTGCTTGCTAATGCACGTTTAGCGATTTCTTCACCGACCTGTTTTGCAGCTTCGATGTTTCCGCCGTTCGCCAGTTTCATTTCAACGGAGTTCGCGGAGACCAGGGTCTTGCCGTTCACGTCGTCAATGATCTGTGCGTGGATGTTCGCGTTGGATTTGAACACGCTTAAGCGCGGGCATTCCGGAGTACCGCTGATTTTCTGGCGAAGTCTCAGATGACGACGCTCTCTTGCGACATTACGATCATGGTTTTTAATCATATCTTCTTAACTCCTTCCTACTTGCCTGCAGCCGTCTTTCCTTCTTTACGACGGACGTGTTCATCCTTGTACATAATACCCTTGCCCTTATACGGTTCCGGCTTACGTACTGCACGGATGTTCGCTGCGAGTTCTCCGACTCTCTGCTTATCGATACCGGATACGATCACGGTCGCAGGATCGGGGATCTTAACTTCCAGACCTTCTTCGACGTTGATTACTACCGGATGGGAATAACCGACGCTGAGCTTGACGTTCTTACCGTCCATAGCGGCACGGTAACCGATACCCTTGATCTGGAGGGTCTTCTCGAAACCTTTGGTAACGCCTTCGACCATGTTGTTGATCAAAGCGCGGGTGGTTCCGTGAAGCTGTTTGGTGTGCTTGTCTTCATTCGGGCGTTCAACCTTTAACGTCCCGTCTTCTTGGCTGATCTTCATCAGCGGGCTGAACTGACGTGTCAAGGTTCCTTTCGGGCCCTTTACCGTCACCTCATTGCCTTCCGTAACCGTTAATTCGACGCCGGAAGGAATGGTAATCGTTTTATTACCGATACGTGACATAATTTCCTTACCTCTTTCTTACCAGATGTAAGCCAGCACTTCGCCGCCTACATGCAGTGCTTTCGCATCTTTGTCGGTCATAACTCCCTTGGAAGTGGAGATGATCGCGATACCTAAACCGTTCAGCACGCGCGGAAGCTTGTCTGCCTGCGCATAAACACGTAAACCGGGTTTGCTGACGCGTTTGAGGCCGCTGATGACCTGACCGTTCTTGACATACTTCAGAGTGATGGTGATGGTCTTCTTGTCTTCGCCATTCACTTCGTAGCCTTCAATGTAACCTTCTTTTTTCAGGATTTCCGCAATCTGCAGCTTTTCTTTGCTTGCCGGAATATCGACTGTTTCATGCTTTGCTCTAACCGCATTGCGAACTCTTGTCAGCATATCGGCAATCGGATCTGTAACCATCATATGTGCGTTCCTCCTTTACCAGCTGGCCTTTCTGACGCCCGGGATCTGACCTTTGTAAGCCAGTTCGCGGAAGCAGATACGGCACAGTTTATACTTTCTTAACACGGAGTGCGGACGTCCGCATTTCTGACATCTCGTGTATTCACGGGTCGAGAACTTCGCCGGACGAGCGGCCTTGATTTTAAGACTGGTTTTTGCCATTCTCTTATCCTCCTACTTTTCGAAAGGCATGCCTAATGCAGTCAGCAGTGCCTTTGCTTCTTCGTTGGTCTTCGCCGTTGTGACGAATACCACGTCCATACCGCGGATGATCGCTACTTTATCGTAGTTGATTTCCGGGAAGATCAGCTGTTCCTTGACACCCAGGGTGTAGTTGCCTCTGCCGTCGAACGCCGTTTTGCTGACGCCGCGGAAGTCACGTACACGCGGAAGGGAGATATTGAACAGTTTGTCCATGAAGTCGTACATTCTTTCGCCTCTTAAGGTTACTTTGCAGCCGATCGACATGTTCTCACGGATTTTGAAGTTCGCGATGGACTTCTTCGCCTTGGTGATGATCGGCTTCTGACCGCTGATCTGGGTTAATTCCGCAACCGCTTCTTCCAGCGCTTTCGGATTATCCTTCGCATCGCCGACACCCATGTTGATGACGATTTTGACAACTTTCGGGCATTCCATGACGGAGCTGTACTGGAATTTTTCCGTAAGTTCCTTCACGATTGTCTCATTGTATTTCTGATTTAAACGGTTCATGTATGCCCTCCTACTTCACTTTCGCACCGGTCTTCTTGTAGACGCGGACCTTTTCGCCTTTTTCTACGGTGTAACCGATCTTGCTGGCTTTCTTCGCCTTGGAATCATACGCCATGACGTTGGAAGCATCGATCGGAAGCTGAATGTCAACCATTCCGCCGTCCGGATTCGCCTGATTCGGCTTCATCGCTTTCTTATAGACGTTCACGCCTTCTACGATGACCTTGTTTTCTTTCGGGAATGCTTTGGTGACTTCGCCGACGGTACCTTTGTACTTGCCGGTGATGACCATGACCTTATCGCCTGTTTTAATCTTCATATGTGCACCCTCCTACCAAACTTCCGGGGCCAGCGACAGGATCTTCATGTAATCGCCTTCCCTGAGTTCACGCGCGACAGGACCGAAAATACGGGTGCCTACCGGCGTTTTGTCATCCTTGATGATGACAGCTGCGTTATCGTCGAACTTGATGTAGGAGCCGTTGCTTCTTCTGACACCGTATACCGTACGGACGATAACTGCTTTGACAACATCGCCGGCCTTGACCGTTCCGTCCGGCTGCGCGGATTTCACGGCACAGACAACGATATCACCGATGCTCGCGCTCTTGCGGCGGCTTCCGCCCAAGCAGCGGATGACCAGTAATTCCTTCGCACCGGAGTTGTCCGCAACTTTTAATCTTGTTTCATTCTGAACCATGCGACTTCCTCCTTACAGTACGATTGCCTTTTCAACGACTTCCACTAAACGGAAACGCTTGGTAGCGGATAACGGACGGGTCTCTTCGATCACGACAACGTCACCGATTTTCGCTTCGTTGTTTTCATCATGAACGTGGAACTTCTTGGAATACTTAACACGTTTGCCATAAAGAGGATGATTCTTCGACGTGTTGACTTCTACGACGATCGTCTTGTCCATTTTGTCGGATACGACGGTACCGCGGTAGGATTTACGACTGTTTCTTTCCATCATCTGTTTCCTCCTTATTTCGCTTCACCGGCACGTTCGGTGAGCACTGTTTTAATACGCGCGATGGTTCTGCGGATTTCACGCATTCTCATCGGGTTTTCTAACTGACCGGTCGCCTGCTGGAAGTGAAGAGTATAGAGTTCTTCCTTTAACGAAGCAACTTCTTTCGTTAATTCTTCATTCGATTTTTCACGAATTTCCTTGATTTTCATCATCTGAATTCATCCTCCTCGCCTTTCTTGACGAAACGGCACTTGATCGGGAGTTTGCCCGACGCTAAGCGCAGAGCTTCCTTCGCAACCGCTTCATCGACTCCGCCAACTTCGAACATAACTCTGCCCGGTTTGACGACAGCAACCCAGTTTTCAACGGAACCTTTACCGGATCCCATACGTACTTCCAACGGCTTCTTGGTGCGAGCCATATGCGGGAAGATATTGATCCAGACCTGGCCGCCTCTCTTCATGTAACGGGTCATCGCTACACGGGCCGCCTCGATCTGACGGGAATCGATATAAGCGCCGTCCATCGCTACCAATCCGAATTCACCGTTTGTTACATAACGGCCGGCCTTGGTTTTGCCTTCATAGCTAACGCGATGCGGTCTTCTATACTTTGTTCTTTTCGGCATCAACATAGTCTATTCACCATCCTTCGCTTCCGCCGCTGCTTTCACAGCTGCGATTCCTTCCGGCGTGTTCGCTGCCGGACGACCCGGACGGTTTCCGCGGTTACCGCGGCGATCATCGCGGCGGTTGAACTTGCGGTCACGCTGTGCGAACTTCGGAGCTTCCGGCTCCTTCGCCATTTCGCCGCGTTTTACTTCACCGCGGCAGATCCAGACTTTTACGCCCAGACGGCCATAGGTGGTCTTCGCTTCCGCATGCGCGTAGTCAATGTCCGCGCGCAGGGTGTGCAGAGGTACGACACCTTCGCTGTAGCCTTCGGAACGTGCGATATCCGCGCCGCCCAAACGGCCGGAGATCTTCGTCTTGATGCCTTTCGCGCCCGAACGCATGGTGCGCTGGATCGCTTTCTTCTGCGCGCTGCGGAAACTTGCGCGTGCTTCGAGCTGTTCCGCGATGTTCTGCGCGACTAAGATCGCATCCAGATCCGGGTTCGCGATTTCAACGACCTTGACATGGACAGCCTTGTCGGAGCCCACCAGGTTCGTTAATTCCTTGTTGATGTTGGCGATGGTTTCGCCGTTGGGACCGATCACAACACCCGGACGCGCGGTGCGGACGATGATCTCGATCTGTTTCGCGGTACGTTCGATCTCAATGCGGGATACGCTCGCGCCGTGAAGTTTTTCGAATAAGAAGTTACGGATTTTGATGTCTTCCAGCAATAAGTTGGAATAATTCTTTTCTGCGTACCAGCGGGAATCCCAGTCACGGATGATTCCTACACGCATTCCTACAGGACTTACTTTATGACCCATGATGTAACCTCCTATTTCTTCTCATCCGAGAGAACCACGGTGATGTGGCTGGAACGCTTCAGAATCTGGGAAGCGCTGCCCTTCGCTCTCGGCATCCATCTCTTTAACGTGGTGCCTTCGTCCGCATAGCACGCTTTGACGAACAGCTTGTCTTCTTCCATGTCGTGGTTGTTGACCGCGTTGGCCGCCGCGCTCTTTAACAGTTTGCCTACCGGAACGCCTGCGCGTACACGGCTGAACTGGCAGATCGCCTGGGCTTCCTTGAGTCCCTTACCGCGGATGTTGTCAAGCAGAAGACGAACTTTGCGCGGAGAGATGCGAACATTTCTTGCGTATGCTTTGGTTTCCATATTCTATCCTCCTATTTGCCCATCTTCTTGTCGTCGCCGCCATGGCCGCCGAAACGGCGTGTCGGAACGAATTCACCTAATTTGTGTCCGACCATGTCTTCGGTAACGTATACCGGGACATGTTCTTTTCCGTTATGAACCGCGAAGGTATGTTCCACGAAATTCGGGAAGATAACGGATCTGCGGGACCAGGTCTTAATGACTTCTTTTTTGCCGGATTTGTTCTGCGCTTCTACTTTTTTCATTAAGTGTTCGTCACAGAACGGACCTTTTTTAACACTGCGACTCATGATTTATCCTCCCTTATTTACCATTCTTGCGATGGATGATCAGCTTGGTGCTGGCCAGTTTGCTGCGTCTGGTCTTGACGCCCATTGCTTTCTTGCCCCACGGGGTCATCGGAGATTTACGTCCGATCGGAGTACGGCCTTCGCCGCCGCCGTGCGGATGATCGACCGGGTTCATGACGGAACCGCGGACGGTCGGACGAATGTTCTTCCATCTGTTTCTGCCCGCTTTGCCGATGTTGACTAACGAGTGGTCGCCGTTGCCGACGATACCGATGGTCGCGCGGCACGCGGATTCGATTTTGCGTACTTCGCCGCTGGACAGACGGATGATCGTGTACTTGCCGTCTACGCCCAGAGTCTGTGCGCTGGTGCCTGCCGATCTAGCCAGCTGGCCGCCCTTGCCCGGCTTCAGTTCTACGTTATGAACATAGGTGCCGTCCGGGATGTTCTTTAATTCCATGCAGTTACCGACTTTGATGTCTTCTTTTTCGCCGGATACGACGGTCATGCCGACCTTCAGATCCTTCGGAGCGATGATATAGCGTTTTTCACCGTCCGCGTAGTTCAGTAACGCGATGTTCGCAGAACGGTTCGGATCGTATTCGATCGTCGCGACTTTCGCCGGGATGCCGTCCTTATTTCTCTTGAAATCAATGATACGGTACAGTCTCTTGACGCCGCCGCCCTGATGACGGGTGGTAACGCGGCCGGTATTTCCGCGGCCTGCATGT
>CACZNO010000246.1 GCA_902782505.1 uncultured Erysipelotrichaceae bacterium
AATAACGCCGGGTCCAGAACGTCCGGACGGTTCGTCGCGGCTATAATGACGATTCCCTTGTTTTCCCCGATGCCGTCCATTTCGACCAGCAGCTGGTTCAGCGTCTGTTCACGTTCATCGTGGCCGCCGCCCAAACCGGCGCCTCTTTGTCTGCCGACCGCGTCGATTTCATCGATGAAGATCATGCACGGAGCGGTCTGTTGGGCTTTCTTGAACATGTCACGGACACGGCTCGCGCCGACGCCGACGAACATTTCCACGAATTCCGAACCCGAGATCGAATAGAACGGAACGTTCGCTTCCCCGGCAACAGCCTTCGCCAGCAGCGTTTTCCCGGTTCCGGGTGCGCCTGCCAGAAGAATGCCTTTCGGGATCTTCGCGCCTAAGCGGGAGAACTTCTTCGGATTCTTCAGGTAATCGATCAGTTCGCTCATTTCTTCTTTTTCTTCATCGCATCCCGCGACATCGGAGAAGCGGATCCTCGTATCACTTTCCAGTCTCGCTCTGGAACGCCCGAAATCCATCGCCTGGGAATTGGCGCTTCCGTTGAGTCTGGTGAACATGAAAATCACGATTCCGCCCATAATAATCAGCGGCACCCATGTCGTTAAGAAATCCACCCAGTAGTTCCGTGCGTTGGGATTGACGACGACCATCTTTCCTTCTTCCACCATGCCGCTCAGGGTTTCCGTCAGGGCATTGAGCTGGTCCTCGGTATTGGGAACCGCCGCGGTAAAGGAATAGGTCGTCTCGCCTTCTTTGTACTGACCGGTGATGTCCACGACCGTGTTCTCCACGCTCAGTTTTACTGCGGTGATGTTCTTCTTTCCAAGCAGCGCCATGAACTGGTCATAGCTGAGATTCTTGGTCTGCGAACCTCCCGAGTAAAAGAACATGATAAACAACGCGCCCGCCACGATCAGATACGGCAGAAAATACGACCATTTGCGGTTAGTATTCAAGTTTCTTCACACTCCTTTTTAGTGCGTATATACCTCCGGTTTTAATACGGCGATATACGGGATGTTGCGGTAGAGCTGGTCATAGTCCAAGCCGAATCCGACAACGAATTTGTTGGGGATCGTAAATCCGACCCAATCCGCTTCCACATCCACTTCTCTTCTTTCCGGTTTATCCAGAAGGGAAACGACTTTTACGCTTCTCGCTCCCTTATTATACAGTAATTCTTTTACGTGAAGAATCGTAATGCCCGTGTCGACAATGTCTTCCACCAACAGTACATCCTTTCCGATGATCGACGAATGAAGGTCCAGCAGGATCTTGATATCGCCCAATGATTCCGTCCCGGAATAACTCGACGCTGCCATGAAATCATACTGAACAGGCAGATCGATCCGCTTCACCAGTTCCGACATGAACGGAACCGCGCCGCGCAGCAATCCGACAATCAACAGATTCTCCGGTTCTTTTTCGTATTCCTTCGTCAGGACCGCGCCTAATTCCTTGCATTTTGCCAGAATTTCTTCTTCCGTAACCAACACTTCAGCAATCAACGGTTTTTCGTACATACTATTCCCTCCGAATAAATTTATGGTAATTATACCATGTCAAGCGAAAACGGTTTTGTGATTTATAACACAATTTTATGGATTTGTAAGATTTTTGCCTGATTTCCTTCGCAGATACCAGTTGTAGGGAAGTTTATAATGGTCCACGTCGCATCCGATCCCGGGAACCAGCACAATCTTCCCGTCTTTATTTTCCAGAACCGGCCACGTTTCACGTGCGTACCGCGGGATTTTCCGGTCGATGAAAAACCGCGACAGTTTCTTGGTGCCGTAGCGAAGCCGGATCTCATCGCCTTCCTTCGGCGAACGGATTTTGACCGGAAAATCCCCTTTTGTAAGATATACTCCTTCCACGGATTCTCCTTCCGAAGAAGTAAAGAAATACGGATTTTCCGCCGCATGCCGGTTTTTCCGCGTGATTTCATAGGGCACCGCCGGTTCATGAAGGCATAATTTCCCGTAATCCAGATCCCAGATTGCCGTTTTGGATAACAGGATGCGCCGGTTGGTTCCCAAGCTCAGCTGCCGGTCGATTTCCGTCAGACGGGCATCGGAGAAATGATACGCCTCCTCAATTCCTTCATCGATCAGGTATTGCCGGATCATACCGGTGCGCACGTTCGGATCCGTTGTGCCGTAGGCCTTCGGATCAAAGGGATCCAGACATTCTGCGCACCGGCGGAGTTCTTCGATCTTTTTGGACAGTTCCCGGTTTTGCGCGCAAATCTCTTCGCGGATCTTCGCGCGTTCTTCCTTCGTCATCGTTTTGACCGTGTCCTGGCGAATCTCATTGCGCCTATGGATCCGGGTATCGTTGGTATAATCGAGATAATACGGAATTTTCTGTTCGATCACGTAATCCAGCAATTCCTTCTTCGTATTGTCCAATAACGGACGGTAAACCAAGAGCCCCCGGACTTTTCCCTCTTCCCGGATACCCCAGTAACTGAACGCGGAGCCTTTCTCCTTCTGCATGAAATATGTTTCGATCAAATCGTCTTCCTGGTGACCCATGAAGATCCCCGCGTAATGATATTTCTCCGCAAGTTTTTTGAAGTACGCGTACCGGAAATCCCTGGCCCAGGCCTCAAAATTTCCTTCCCCGTTATGACGGACATGACAAAGGTGAACGCGGATCTTGTGAAGCCTGCAATACTTCCGCGTTCTGTTTTCTCCGAGATTCGAGACATCCGGAATATGATAATTGATGTGCACCGCCGCTACCTTGTATCCCCGCTTTACCAGCTGGTCCAGCAAAGCCATGGAATCCGGTCCGCCGGACACCGCCGCAAGATAGGTTTTCTTAGGATCTGCGTGCGTGTTCCATTTCAGATTTTCAGGCATTCTCTGAGTCTTCCTATAATCTCCTTGTACATGTTTCCGCCGGTTTCGATGTGCCCCGTGATCCGGATGATCCGGGCGGTATTGATATACTTTCCGTCATTCAGAAACAATACCGACCGCTTGTTCAGACCTTCCACATCTCCTAACGCGAACAGATGCCGGCAGCCTTCCGGATTTCTCCGGGGATGAAACGCCCTGGCATACGTCTTCTCGTTGGAAGTCATCGGGATCACAAAAGCCTTTCCTTCACATAAAGAGACGACCAGACCGAAGTGCTGGTATCCCGCTTCCTTCACATATCCGCGTCCGTAATCCAGATAACAGATATCTCCCGGAGCGATCTGAAAGCCCAGATCCCGGCACGAATCATAAAGATGCCTTTCGTCCCAGTTCGCCGCACTGACAAGCCGGGCTTCCAGTTCCATCCTTGTCATCTCTACACATTGATGATACTCCTGTGCAAGATAATTTTGAATTTGTTTTCGCGAGTTTTGAAGCCAATCCGTTCCGCGCAGCCCGCTGCGTATTTCTTTTGCGTCCATAAGACACCCCCTATTATTCAATACGCAGGGATTCGCTGTATTCCCGAAAAAAAACGAACTCTTTCGAATTCGTTTCAGGATAGATTCAGAAAAAATGCCAGAAACTCCGCGCACATCCAGCCCAAAGCCATCGATAGCAGCACCAGCAGCACCTGTGCTTTCCCCGTTTGTCCCCGGCGCAGGATTTTCGCGAAATCCAGTCCGCTCAATGCCCAGAAGGACAGCGAGAACATCGCCAGGTACAATACGACGCGCGCCCAGCGGATCATGAATGACTTCCTTCCTTGACGCGGATCCGGTTGATGGCCTTGCGTAACGCCAGTCTGGCACGCAGCTCATCCAGATCTTCTTTTTTCTCGCGCAGACGCTTTTCCGCGCGTTCCTTGGCTTCCTTGGCTCTTTCCAGGTCAATGTCCCCGGAATACTCAATCGCATCCGTCAGGATGGTCGCTTTGTCGTTTTCAAAGTACAGCATCCCTCCGTTGACAGAGTAAAGATCGCGCTGATTTTCCTGCACCAGTTCGAGTTTCCCGATTTCCAGCGCCAGTACGATCGGCATATGGCGCGGTAAGATCCCGCGCATTCCGTCCGTCGTATCCACGTTGATCAGGTAAACATCCTCTACGGTCTTGTATTCTCCCGCAGGTGTAACGATCTTTACGGTGATCATGCGTTCTCCAGTTCCTCCGCGTTCTTCACGACGTCTTCAATCGTTCCCGCGAACATGAACGCGCTTTCCGGAAGATGATCGTATTTGCCGGAGAGAATCTCCCTGAAGGAACGCACGGTATCCTTGACCGGAACGTACTGTCCGTCGTTGCCGGTGAATTTTTCCGCGACATGGAACGACTGGGAAAGGAAGTTACGGATTCTTCTGGCACGGTTGACCGTCGCCTTATCTTCTTCCGATAATTCTTCCATGCCCAGAATCGCGATGATGTCCTGGAGTTCTTCGTATCTCTGCAAGATCTGGATCACGCGCTGCGCGACCTCGTAATGTTCTTCTCCGACCACTAACGGATCCAGCATTCTCGACGTACTGGTCAAAGGATTGACCGCCGGATAAATCCCCAGTTCGGAAATCTTACGGTCCAAAACGGTCTTGGCGTCCAGATGCGTAAACGTCGTCGCCGGCGCCGGGTCCGTCAAATCGTCCGCCGGTACATATACGCACTGTACGGAAGTAATGGAACCGTCCTTGGTCGAGGTAATGCGTTCCTGCAGCTGTCCCATTTCCGTCGCCAGAGTCGGCTGGTAACCGACGGCAGAAGGCATGCGGCCCAATAACGCCGATACCTCGGAACCGGCCTGGGTGAAACGGAAGATATTGTCGATAAACAGCAATACGTCCTGATGGTCGGTATCACGGTAGCGTTCCGCCATCGTCAAACCGGATAACGCGACGCGCATTCTCGCGCCCGGCGATTCGTTCATCTGTCCGTAGACCAGAACGGTCTTGGACAAAACGCCCGATTCCTTCATTTCGTTGTATAAATCGTTCCCTTCACGGGTCCGTTCGCCGACCCCCGCCACAACGGAAAGGCCCTGATGTTCGGTGGCGATATTGTTGATGAGTTCCTGCATCAAAACGGTTTTTCCTACGCCGGCGCCGCCGAACAGGCCGACTTTTCCGCCTTTTGCGTAGGGGCACAGAAGGTCGATGACC
>CACZNO010000247.1 GCA_902782505.1 uncultured Erysipelotrichaceae bacterium
GCGTCCTTTTTCCTGATCGTCCGTAAGCTCGTAACTGAGCGTGTCGACCGCGTAGAACCCTTCGGATTCCAGTTTCTTCTTCGCTTCCTCCACGGTCATATCGCGTACAACCGGAATCGCGCTCATCGGCTTGGAGGGATTCCCCAGCAGTTTGATCAGAAACAACGACAGTAAGATCGCCCCGACCAGCACCAGAAACACGATGAAACCGGTCGTCAGTCCGACGATCTTTTTCTTCTTCTTTTTCTTTTTCGTATCTTTTTTCTTTTCTTCCGATTCTTCCTCGGAAGCTGTTTTCTTTTCTTCCGGTTCGAAGATCACCATCTTCTCGTTTTTCCGGTCTTCATCCAGACAGGTGACCAGATCGTCGTACATCGCCGCCGCCGTCGGATACCGGTACATGCGGTTTTTGACGGTGGCCTTGCGGATGATGTTGTCGATGGATTGCGGAATGTCCGGATTGAAATCCCGCACGCTCGGAATCTGTTCGCGTAAATGTTTTAACGCGACCTGCACCGGCGCGTCCCCGTGATGCGGCACATCCCCCGTCAGCATCTCGTAAAAGACGATGCCCAGCGCGTAGATATCGCTTTGCTGGGTCGCCTGTTCGCCTCTGGCTAATTCCGGCGCCAGATAGTGCACGCTTCCCACGATCACGTCGGTCTGAGTCAGCTGAACCGCGTCGGCTGCCAGCGCAATACCGAAGTCGCTCAGTTTCACCGTTCCGTCGTCCTTGATCAGAACGTTCTGGGATTTGATATCCCGGTGAATGATCCCGTTTTTATGCGCCGCCATGACGCTGGATACCAGCTGGCGCATGATGTTGACGGCTTCTTCTTTCGCCAAAGCGCCTCTTTGACGCACCAGATCCTTCAGGGTGCGTCCCTTGACGTATTCCATGACGATGAAGTTTTTCCCGTGATCCTCCCCTACATCGTAGACTTCCACGATATTCGGATGGGACAGCTTGGTCGCCGCGTTGGCTTCTCTTTGGAACCGCACCAAAGACGTATTGTCCTTGGAGAGATCTCCGCGCAGAACTTTTACCGCGACTTCACGTTTCAAAATGGTATCGACGGCGAGATAGACCGAAGCCATGCCGCCTTCTCCGATTAATCTGACAAGCGCGTAACGGTTCGCGATCATCTCATTCATGCGAAATCCTCCTTGGAAAACTCCGCGACGATAGCCGTGACATTGTCATAGCCTCCCGCCAGATTAGCCGCGTCGATCAGGCGCCGGACTTTTTCTTCCGGTGTAAATCCCGGATCCCGGACGATCGACGCGATCAGACGTTCGCTGACGTAATCGTGCAATCCGTCCGAACATAACAACACCGCCGTTATATCCGGATCGACCCGGTAGAAATCGATCGTAATATCGTCCCAGATCCCGATGGCGTTGGTGATGACATGGCGCTGAGGATGCACCATGGCTTCCTGGATCGTGATCTGCCCGCTTTGAACCAGTTTCGCGACATACGAATGATCCACGGAAATCGGACGGAACGTTCCGTCTTTCTTTAACCCGTACGCTCTGGAATCCCCGACGTTGGCGATCAGCGTCGTAAACCGGGTCTTTAATAACGCCACCAGGGTCGTCCCCATACCGGCGTATTCCTCTTCCGTGATCCCGCGCATGTACACGGTCTGATTGGTTTGTTTAATGGACGTAAAAAGCCACGCCTGCGCGTCTTCGGCGTCCTGGAATCCCTCGTTGTCGAGGAATTTCTTTTCCATGCATGAAACCGTCATGTGACTGGCGATCTCCCCATGGTTTCCTCCGCCTACACCATCGCACACGACCGCCAGGAAATTTCCTTCACGGTCTTTCAGAAGCGTGAATTCATCCTGGTTGGAGCTGCGTGTTTTTCCTTTGTCGGTGCCTCCCGCATATTTCATGACGATTTACTCCCTTCGTATTTGGCGCGCAATTGTCCGCACGCCGCGTCAATGTCGGCTCCGTGTTCCTGCCGGAGCGTACATCCTACTTTCAGCTTTTTCAGTTTATCATAAAACACCATGGCCTGTTTATAGTCCAGTGTGCGAAATCCGTGTTCATCCACTTCATTGTACGGAATCAGGTTGACATAAACGTCAAGTCCCCGCGTTAACTGGGCTAACTGCCGGGCGCATTCCTCCGAATCGTTGACCCCTTTGAGAAGAATGTATTCGTAGCTGAGACGGCGCTTGTTTTCCTTGGCGTAATAGTGCAGCGCCTTCATCAGTTCCTCAATCGGATACGCCTTGTTGACAGGCATCAGTTTCGAACGCAATTCGTTGTTCGGCGCATGCAGGGATATCGCCAGGTTGAACTGTACGTGCTCATCCGCAAACCGGTAGATTCCCGGCACGATCCCGCAGGTCGAAACGGTGATATGCCTTGCGCCGATCCCGAGCCCGATATCGTGGTTCACGGTCTTGCAGAAGGTCATCACGTTATCGTAATTGTCAAACGGCTCCCCGGTTCCCATCACGACGATGTGCGACACCCGGTCCCCGGTTTCGTCCAGATCTTTCTGCACCGCCAGAATCTGCCCGGTCATCTCGCCCGCACTCAGGGAACGCTGTTTCTTTAACAGTCCCGACGCGCAGAACGTACAGCCCATGTTGCAGCCGACCTGCGAAGTGACGCAGACGCTTTTGCCGTACTCGTACACCATCATGACCGATTCAATGTAGGAACCGTCTTCCAGTTCAAACAGGTACTTCCGCGTTCCGTCGCGCGATACCTGTCTTGTCACAAGCTTCGGAAGCTGCAGCGAGAATTCGTTTTTCAAAGTCTCGATCATCTCCGCCTTCAGATCGGTCATCGCGTCAAAGCTCTCCGCCTTCTTACGGTAAAGCCAGCGGAAAATCTGGTCCCCGCGGTATTTTTTCCAACCGTGTTCGAGAACCATTTCCGTCATTTCATCGTATGTAAGATCATAAATGGACCGCATATATTTATTTTACCCTTTTTTCATCACCGCGTGGTAGAAACCGTCATTTTCGTCTTCAAACGGGAACACCGTACGCTCTTTTTCGAGCTTCATCCCCGGAAATTCCTTCAAAAACGCCGCGATTTGTCTTTCGTTTTCCTTTTTGTTCAATGTACAGGTGGAATAGACCAGCGTCCCGCCGGGTCTAACCATTCTTTCCGCTGTCTTCAGCAATTCCTTCTGCAGCGCCGCGCAATCGTCCAGATCTTTCCCCGTCACCCGGTTTTTCAGATCCGGCTTGTCTTTCAATACGCCGAGTCCGCTGCAGGGCGCATCCAGCAATACCGCGTCAAAACTCTCTTCTTTTTCGATTTCGCAAAGATTCCGCGCATCGTATGCCTTCGCGAAAACCAGCGGTCCGAATCCCTGCGCCTTTACCGCCTTTTCCAATAACCGCACACGGGATTCGTATAAATCGTACGCGTGCACTTCCCCTTTTCCTTCCAGTTTTTCCGCAATCTGCAGGGTCTTGGTCCCCGGCGAAGCGCACATATCGAGAACCTTCATTCCCGGTTTTACCTTCAGTTGGTCCGCGACCGTCTGGCTCGCTTCGTCCTGCACGGCGACGCGGCAATCCTTCAGAAGCTTTGCGGCATCCTTTCCGTCGGATGCGCACAAGGCGCCTTTCCGCAGTTTTCCTTCCCGCAATCCGGGATATTCCTTCAAAAAATCCGCAAGATCCGTTTCTTTTTTCACCCGCACCCACATCGGCTTGATCCGCAAAGTATCTTCACACAGTTTTTGCCCGGTTTCTTCCCCGTACTGCGCGATCCATAGTCCGCATAACCACGCAGGCACCGAAGTGCGAAGCGCTAATGCTTCCGTCATGTCTTCCGGCAGTTTTTTTATGCCGCGGCGTTCGAAATTCCGTAAGATCGCGTTAACGACCGGCGCCATCTTCGCGTTTTCCTTTTTCACAAGGCGGATCGCCTCATCCAGCACCGCGTACGCCGGGATCCGGTCCAGAAACAGCCTCTGGTATACCGAGAGATCAATCAGATTCATTATGTCGTAACTGAGCTTCCCGCGCTTGAATTCCTCCCATTGATACCGGATATACCGTCTGTTCGACAGCGTTCCGTAGATGATCCTTAACGCCAGATTCCAGTCTTCTTCCTTCATGTCGGCGCGTTTTTCCCGCAGTAAATTTCCGGTGAACGCTTCTTGGGACACCGTGCGGTTCAGAATGTTCCACGCAAATTCTCTGGCTTCCATTATTCCTCCAGTCCGATCGGATTGATATCGATCACCAAACGGATATGATCTTTGTGTTCTCTGCGGTACTGATACAGTTCTCTGGTCAGTTCCTTCATCTTTTCCAGGTCTTTACCCCGGTACAGTACACGGAAGCGGTAATAGTCCTGGTGTTTCAGGATATCCGAGGGTCCCAATAACCCGGTTTCGCCTTTTTCCCGGAACCAGTTTTTCACAAACACCGCCTCGTCATAGGCCTTGTCCTGGTCCGGATCTTCCGCGATGAACGAAATGAAATACGTATACGGCGGGTATTGGCCGAGTTTGCGGAACTTCATTTCCCGCCGGAAAAAGGCCAGATAATCCTGTTTCACCGCCAGAGAGATCGCGTAATGGTCGGCTTCCATGACCTGTACGACCACGCAGCCTTCCTTGCGTCTTCCGCTTCGTCCCGACGCCTGTACCAGCAAATCAAACGTCATTTCCACCGCCCGGTAATCCAGCCGGTTGAGCAATGCGTCCGCGTTCAGAATTCCTACCAGCGTCACATCCCCGTAGTCCAGCCCCTTGGAAATCATCTGGGTCCCCACCAGAATGTCATACCGGTGTTCGCCGAACGCTGTCAGGATTTCCTGCCGCGCGTCCTTGCGCATCGCCGTATCCGCGTCCAGTCTGGCCACGGAATATCCCGGAAACTGTTTTTTGACTTCCTCTTCCAGTTTTTCCGTACCGTATCCGTACGCCGTGAATTCACGATTTCCGCACTTGGAACATTCCTGTCCGGACGGCATGGAAGTACCGCAGATATGGCATTTCAGCGTGCGGTCCTCCTTGTGGTAGCACATCGGAATATCGCAATGCGGACAATGGATCACATGACCGCATTCCGTACACCTGAGCACCGGCGCGTATCCCCGCCGGTTCAGCAGTAATATCACCTGTTCGCCTTTCGAAAGAACGTCCCGCATTCTCCGCGTCAGTTCCCCCGACAGGATCTGGTAACCCTTGCGGCGTTCCCTGGTCATATCGGCCAGCACGGAATTCGCCAGGGTCCCGAAGATCCGTTTCGGCAATTCCGTCAAAGTGTATACCCCTTTCAAAGCCCGGGCATAGCTTTCTAACGACGGCGTCGCGCTTCCTAAGACAACCCTGGCGCCGTGGGTCTTCGCCCTTTTGATCGCCACGTCTCTTGCGTGGTAGCGCGGCGAGGAGTCCTGTTTGTACGAAGTGTCGTGTTCCTCGTCCAAAACGATCAGTCCGAGATCCGTAAACGGCATGAACACCGCGGATCTCGTTCCCACGACCACATCGACTTCCTTTTTTTCCGCCAGGCGGTACTGTTCGTATTTTTCCTGTTCGTTTAACGCGGAATGATAAATAGCGACCTTTTTTCCGAAGCGCCGGAATACATGCGCCGTCATCTGCGGCGTCAAAGAGATTTCCGGCACCAGGATCAATACCTGTTTTCCCTGTTCAACGCACTTTTTCGCCAACTGCAGGTAGATTTCCGTCTTTCCCGATCCGGTTACGAAAAACAGCAAAAACACTTCTGCGGGTTTCCCGGCGGAAA
>CACZNO010000248.1 GCA_902782505.1 uncultured Erysipelotrichaceae bacterium
GTCCGAAACCTGTTCCTTCAAGGAGATGCGGCGGACAATGCGTTCAATGATCGGAAGCTTCAGTTTCAATCCGGCTTCCCATGTCGCGTTGTAGACGCCTAAGCGTTCCACGATGTACGCGTGCGCCTGCGGTACGACGACCAGGCAGCTGATGATGATCGCCAGAAGGATGATGCCTAAAATGATCCAAGGTAAGTATTTTAAGAATTCTTGCATAGTTGTTTCCCCCTTTATTTAAAAGATTGCAGATTCAAAGAATAAGACAAAGAATAAGACGAAGATGATAAAGAACACAATTCCGACAATCAGTTCGGCGGCGGAAGATCCCGAAGATTTTCTCCCGGAAGCGTTTCGCGCGTTGATTGCCGCATGACGGACTTCGTGCTGGCGCTTGTTGGCGACAGCCCCGGTTTTCCAGTCGTTGCGGAAGAAGTGTTCTTCTTCGCTGTGCGCGGCTTTCAGAACACCTCCGGCAGCTTTCGCACGCACGTTGTATCCTTCCCGGCGCATTTCCTCTGCCAGCCAGTCATTATTGCGGTCTTCAATATCCCAGCTTTCCATCCTGCCATCCCCCTTTCTTTATGGATATTATACCAGTTGTCGGTCAGTCCGTATCACTACATTCCGGCACGTTTGTTAATTCACGCACAAGAGAGTCCGGGTCCAGCTGATCCAATAAGGCTATGAAGGAATCCCAGAGGACCGGCACCGCGTTGACGCCGCGGATCAGCCGCGCTTTCTGCCCGACTTCCTTGTACATGATCTCAAAGGTGTAGCCCTTGCCCAGAATCGGTTTTCCGTATTGGTATTCCTCTTCCCAGAATCCGATGCGCAGGTCCTCCAAAGCGCGGGACCATTCATCCCCGTAGTACCGTTCTCCTTCCCGGACATACATGCCGTCGCCTTCATAGGTAAAACGGTAGTAGATCTTGTTGAGGGAGGTCGTCAGGGAAATTTCATAATTCCGCTTCGTGATTCCGGTGGTGTCGAAATACAAATATTCAAACATGGTGATACCTCTGCCAATATTATAATACGATTCAGAAAAAAGACACTCACCGAAACTACGGGAGAGTGCCTTGTTTTTTCAGATGATCGATCAATCCGTCCAGACCTTCCTCCAGATCACGGTAGGTGTCTTCGAACTGTCCGGTATACCAGGGATCCGCGATTTCCCTGTTTCTGCCCGCGAAAGACAGCAGGGAAGCGATTTTCTTTTTAGGATCAGGCCGGTAAAACCATGCCAGATCGTACATGTTTTCCTCATCCATCCCGATGATCCAATCGTACCTCCCGTAGTCGTCTTTGGTGATCCTTCGGGCACGATGATCACCGATCGGGATCCCATGGCGCAATAGACACCGCCTCGCTCCGTAATGGATCGGATTGCCGATTTCCTCCAGACTGGTCGCCGCGGAATCGCACGAAAGAAAACTCTCCCATCCGTTTTCCCGGATGAGATGATCCAGCATATATTCCGCCATCACCGAACGGCAGATATTTCCGTGACATACAAACAGGATCCTGGTCACCGGTTTCCTCCTTCAGGACGGCGGCGTATTCACGCCCGTCAAAACGATCAGAACAGACCGCGGTTGTACTTGAATTGTCCGTACAAGATAAATGCCAGACCGATGATTACCCCCGGCGTAATGGCGTAGGCGGTGTATTCTTCCTTCCAGAATGCCAGGACATACGCGAGGATCACGGAAATGCCGATGATCAGCGTCCCGATCCCGATGACTTTGCCGTACTTGGGGATATCCTCTTCCTTCACTTTTTTGCGGTTGTAGGAATGAACCGTTCCGATGTTCCCGCGTATGTTCAAAATGCCGACGGCTGAAATAATGATTCCCAAAATCAGTAATATCAGGTTTTTCATGTTGTCCTCCTATGTCAGGTTCTTTTCCGCGACCAGGATTGTTCCTTCCTCTTGGGACACTTCCCGGATCACGGTGAACCCGTTTTTCTTCCAGAAATGCACGGACTGGGGATTTCCCTTGTCGATGCCAAGATACACCGCGTGAAATCCCTGTTCTTTCAAATAACGGAAGACTTCCTGCACGATTGAGGAACCGATGCCTTTTCCCTGCAGATCTTTGTCCGTCATGAAGAAACCGATAAATGCCTGTCCGTTCTCAAAATAGTTCTCGATCAGGTCCATCACGGCGATCAATTCCGACCGCTCGTAAAACCCGACGTAATACTTGGAGGAAAAATCCTTGCCGGGAGGAGTGATGGTCAAATCGTTCAAAATCAACTCTTTGGAAGGGTTCTTGCCGCAATACGCATAATATTGGGTGTTCTTCCGGCAAAGCGCAAGAATCGTGTCCGCATCCGGTTCGTACATTCTGCGGACATTGTACCGGCGGCTGAATTTGAAAATATCCAGGGGCATATTTGTTCCTCCGTAGTAAGAATATCATACGGAAGGGTCGGAATAGTGGTATTTCTTCAGCTTATGCCCAAACAGGACACACATAAGGGTTCCCAGGATTCCGAGCACAAACATCATCAACGCCGCGCCGGAACCTTTTCCGGTTCCAAACAGAAAGCGCAGGAAGCTTCCCGCATTTTCCATAAGCGGCTCGCACACTTCGTCCACCATGAACCCTCCGAACACCAGACCGATCGGAATGGTGAAAAACTGCAGCGTGTTCCGGCAGGCATAGACTCTTCCCTGTAAGCGGGGAGGTACGGTATTGCGCATGATGACGTTCTGGTTCGCGGCCATGACCGGAACGAGAATCCATCCCACAATCTGTCCGACGCACCAAAAGACAGGGTTTCGTGAAAACGCCAGCAGGTAATTCTCCGTGGCCAGCGAGAACAACATGGTCCGGTAAATGACTTTGACCCGGTCTTTGGGATTGGGCAGCACGGTTACTAAAAGACTGCCCGCGATCATTGCGATGCCCGAACAGGAGGTGACAAACCCCAGCACCGCGTTTCCGCCGCGGGGATTCGGAAGGATCAGCGCCGGCAATACCGCGTCAAAGGCGGAAGCCACGAAATTCACGCCGGACAGGAACAGAATCACGTATAAGATCATCGGATTCTCTTTCAAAAACGCCAGACCTTCCTTCGCCAGCTGTAATACGTTTCCTTCATTTTCGTTTTTGCCGGGAATTTCCGGGATCCGGATCAGAAATGCCAGCGCGAGGAAAGCTGCCGCAAACGTTCCGAGGTCCATCAGGATGGCTGCGGGAAGACCTCCAAGGCCGTAAACTGCCGCGGCGATCAAAGGGCTTCCGACCGTGATCAAAGAACGGGACAGGGACTGCAGGCCGCTGGTTTTCTGGTAGTATTCCTTCGGAACCAGCATTGTATACGCAACTTCCGAAGCAGGCTGCTGGACTGTGTTCATCAAACCGGAAACCGCGTTGATCATGTACAGGTGCCACACCCGCAATGAATCGGTTTTGTATAATACAAAAACCGCAGCGGTCGTGAAAGCCGCCGTCAGATCACAGATCAGCATGGTTTTTTTCTTGTCAAACCGGTCGGATAAGGCACCGGCAAAAATGCTCATGAGGACATACGGAGCGTACGTGCAGATCCGTAATGCCGCCGTGCCGAGAGCCGATCCGGTTTTTTCGTACAGCCATAAAGTCAGCGCAAAAGACGTCACCGCGCTTCCGAGCTGGGACAGACTCTGTGTACTCCAAAGGATCATGAAATCCTTAAGTTCATTTTTTGTTTTCATTGGTTCTTTGCTCCTTTTCTATTCTTGTGTTTTAGAGCAAAGCCTGAGGATTCAAACCCGAATTGTTACTCCATACAGTCTCCTCAGACCCTGCATGGAGATTGAACAATGCACCGTCTCATGGTTCATCTGCCTATCCTTTGTTTCATTATAACAAAAATCTCCCGCTTCTCATGAAGGACAGGAGATTTTCAGGTTGCTTGTTACAGTTCCATGAAGGTCCTGGGCATCAGGGTCACCATGGAGATTTCCCGCTCCTCGCAGATCTTCGCGAGTTTGAAGAACACCACCGGCGTCTTCTCGACCGGTTTCGGCATGCCTTTGACCGGTTCGTCCAGCGATGAGAAGAAGTTGTCCCAGTGTAACGGGATCACGATCTGCGGATGTACCTTGCCGACCGTTTCCGCACAGAATTTCTTTTCCGTTTCCTCATCCGCCTTGGCTAATCCCGCAACCCCCAGGAACAGCACATCTGCCGTATATCCGTCCAGCTGACCTTCAATGTAGTTGAAACTCGGACGGATCAGATACCGTTTTCCGGAATGTTCTACATAGAAATCGTACGAACCGCCTTCCTTGTAGTCCCGCAGCTTTGCCGGCTGCACCAGCGGTTTGTCGATGGTCTGCCCGAGGTCGTTGTTGAGGATCGTCGGCTTGGAATGTAACGACTTCAATACTTTAATCGTGTAATCGCCGACGGTGAACACATCTTCGGCTTTGAACTCCTTCAGTTTTTCTTCCGGAACGTTTCCTCCTCTGGCGACATTGAGCGCGGAAGAGGATCCGTAAATCATCGCGCCGCACCTGTTCGCGACATACGGGGCGTCCATGACGTGGTCGTGGTGACTGTGCGAAACGAAAATCGCCCGCAGCCGTTCGATCTTGTGCAGGCGGATCATTTTGTCCGCGATCTTCGTGTCGGTCGGTTCGCTGCCGGAAATGTATTTGGCCAAAGACGGCCGGGTGAAATGCGCGTCAAACAGGATCTGATCCTTTCCGTCATCGAACAACAAGGTGGTGGTTCCAAAAAAAGTAACTTTCATATGTTTTCTCCTCATCTTACCGGTGGTTTTGCTTTCAAAAATGACAGTATCTCGGATACGGTTTGGGACTGTTGTTCGTCCGTGCCGATCAGGGCTTCGCCGTCTCCGCTTTGTTTTCCGTAATTGCCGAACTGCGCGTGGTTGCCTCCCTCAATGATGAGTTCTTTCCCGCTCCAGTACGCTTTTCCTTCTTCGTAGGCCTTCCGGTTCAGACAATGATCCTCCGTCCCGTAAATGGATACAACCTTCATCGCTTCCGGGATTTCCTTGACCGGGTAGGAAGCTAAGAAGATGATTCCCTCGAAGGCGTCGGGATGGCTGTTGACGTAATTCGCCGCGATCATGCCGCCCATCGAATGACCGGCGATACACAGGTGCTCATACGACGTATCCTTCAGAAGATCCCCGGCGGCGTCCGTTTTGAAAATTGCCATGCGGAAGGGCATTTCCGCCAAGAAACAATCCGCCCCCGATTCCGCGATTTTGATCAACAACGGCGCATACGCGGTTTCCTCGACTTTGGCTCCCGGATAAAA
>CACZNO010000249.1 GCA_902782505.1 uncultured Erysipelotrichaceae bacterium
AGAAGAAACACTGACGCTGGAAGTGGAAAAACCGAAAGTCATCAAGCCCAACGCGTCCCAAACCGCAGGCGTTTCCGATCAGCACCGTATCATCAGTGATACGCGCTGGCAGATCGACGCGGAAAAAGAAGGGGATTCCCGGATCAAGATGCTGGATAACTACCTGATGAACCGGGAGATCACGGACTATAACGAGATGACCGGAGTCTGCGAAGGCTACAATGTGATTCACATCATGGTGGAAGCGCTGGACTACATGGCGCTGGATCCGGTATTGACGCCGACGTTATGGAGAATGAAGGAAGAAGGATTCGACTTCACGAATCACTATACGCCGAAGTTCAGCTGCACGACCGGGGAATCGGAGTTCATCTCTTTGATGTCCCTGATTCCGGAGTCGGATGTCTGCACGCCGAACCAGTACGCGACCAATGCGTATCCGCAAAGCATCTTCTCCTTATTCAAGGCCAGAGGATACTTCACCAGCGCATACCATAACTGGAAAGATGAATTCTACGAACGAAGAACGCTTTACGCGCATTCCAACTGCAACCTGTATCTGAACTATGACGATATCAGATACACCAAGCGTTATGGCTGGCCGAGCGATTTGGAAATGTTTAAACTGACGATTCCGGAATGGATCAACGAAGATCATTTCTTCACGCACTATGTGACTTCCAGCATGCACTTCCCGTACGATGAATACAGCGAACTCGGCGACAAATATGTCAACGAAATCAGCAAAGTCCATCCGGATTATCCGATGATGGTCAAGCGGTATCTCTCCAAATCCATGGAATTCGACAAGGGAATGGAGTACCTTCTGGGCGAACTGGAGAAAGCGGGAAAACTGGAAAACACGCTGATTTACTTCTTCGCGGATCACCATCCGTTATACACGCCGTTTGTCTATTTCGAAACGTATATCAACGAACCGGGTCTGGACCGTACGGCGGGACTCAACGAAGACAGAACGCCGTTTGTCATGTACTGTGCCGGTTTGAAGGGACGTTAAATTGATACCGTCAACAGCACCTACGACATTCTGCCGACGGTTGCGAATATGTGCAATGTCTCTTACGATCCGCGCTTATACGTAGGAACCGATATCTTCAGCGACCAGGAAAAAGTGGTCATCTTCACCAACGGCAACTGGGTGACGGAGAAGGGAATCTACTATAACAGCACCAACACGTTCGAAAAGAACCCGAATGCGGGAGACGTTCCGGCGGATTACGTGGAAAGCCACTGCAAGACAACGGAAGATCTCTTCAAGATCAGTTCCATGATTTACCGCTCGGATTATTTCCGTTACCGTCCGTATCTCGGAGTGCCCGGCGGATCGATGCACACCGGCGACGAGATGGAACATCTTACGAAATAAAAAAGAAAGCCGATCGCATATAAGAAAAAACGCTTGATTTGAAAAGAAGTTGTGTCTATAATCTTATATGCGACTTGTCCTAGTAGCTCAGCCCGGATAGAGCACGCGCCTTCTAAGCGTGTGGTCGAAGGTTCGAATCCTTCCTAGGACGCCATCTTGAAAACAACCCTTTGGAGACAAAGGGTTTTCTTTTTCAGGTTTCCGGGCGTTTGATTTGACAAGACGGTGCGGGTAGCGTATCATATTAGCAGACCCAAAGGAAGAGTGCTAAAGTGAACGGATATTACGAACAGATCGTACGGGAAATCAAAGACGCGCTGGAACGCGGCGAAGACGAGAAGGCGTACCGCCTTGCGGAAGAGGAATTGTCGATGCCGTATGTGGACCCGGTATATGAAAAAGAATTCCGGGCACTCTCGGAAACGGCGCGGGAGCACATAACAGAAAAACGCTCCGCCGTACGGGTGCTGGATGAAAAGACCGTACGGGAGTATCTCGGAAAAGACGCGGAGCTCCAGATGTGCGCGGTATCGTATCTTTCCGGACAGAATCTTCGTAACTGGAAGGAGATCCTGCAGGAGTACTTCCTGGATCCTGCGGCGGATACCCTTGTGAGGGGGATGCTGATCGAGGCCATGAAAGCGCAGGAGATTCATGATGCGTATTTCATTCTGCGGGACGGCAAAAAGCGTTCGTTTGTGCCGGCGGACGTAATTCTTCCGATGGAATCCGAAGCGCTGGCGTATTCCTTCCGGTGTATCCATGAATGGTACAGCGCGGATGAGCCGACGTTAGTGCAGCTTGGATCGGAAGTTCTGGCGGAAGAGGCGTACCGGAGGCTTCCGTATCTCTGGAACGCATGCGAAAGCGAAGAGATTGCGGCAGGGGTCATGGGCTATGTGCTGAAAATATCCGGCAGAGAAGACGAAATTCCGCAATTTTGCAGGAAAATCGGAAAGAAACATCGAAACGCGGAAAGGCTTTTCGTTGAAAAGACGCCGGAACAGAGTATAATAAATAAGTCATGATTTAGGAGGAAGTCATCATGAAATTTACATGGGAAAAGAAAGAAAATTCAACAGGTGTGCTCTCGGCAGCCGTAACCGGAGACATCTGGGAAAAAGCGCAGGCGAAAGCGTTCCGTAAAATCGCCGCAAAAGTGAAGATTAAGGGATTCCGCGAAGGACAGGCTCCGGAAGCGATGGTTCGCCGTATGGTCAGCGAACAGGAAATCTTCTATGACGCAATCGACATGATTGCGAACGAAGTTCTGGCGGAAGGCATTAAGGAACAGGAACTGTCTTTGGTTGACAGACCGTCGCTGGAACTGGGTTCCGTAACGAAGGAAGAAGCTGTTCTGAAGTTCAACTGCACGGTTTCTCCGGATGTGGAATTAGGCGACTACAAGGGACTGGAATATAAACCGGCAAAAGTTACGGCAACTGCGGGTGAAATCAAGGAAGAACTGGAAAGGATCCGCAAGGAATATACCGAACAGGTCATCAAGGAAGACGGCGCGGTAGAAAACGGTGATATCGCGGTGATCGATTTCGAAGGCTTCAAAGACGGCGTTGCGTTCGAAGGCGGAAAGGGCGACAACTATCCGCTCGAAATCGGTTCGGGTTCCTTCATCCCGGGCTTTGAAGAACAGCTGGTCGGCATGAAAGCCGGAGAAGAAAAAGAAATCAACGTAACATTCCCGGAAGAATACGGCGCCAAGGAACTGGCGGGCAAACCGGCAGTGTTCAAAGTAAAAGTCAACTCCATCAAACAGAACGTCGTTCCGGAACTGGACGATGATCTGGCAAAGGATCTGGGCGAAGAAGGAATCGAAACCCTGAAAGACCTCGAAAAGAAGATCAAGAAGGATATTCAGACCCGTAAGAAGAACGAAGCGGAAGAAGCGCTGAAAAATGAACTTCTCAAGCGTGTATCGGAAGCGTCGAAGGTCGAAATTCCGGAAGTCATGATCGAAACCGAAAAGGATTATATGCTGAACGATATGAAGAACCGTATCGCGAACCAGGGCATTCCGTTCAAACAGTATCTGGAACTGATTAAGAAAACTGAAAAGGAAGTACGCGAAGATATCGGAGGAAACGCGGCAGATCGCGTGAAGTCCCGTCTGGTATTGGCGAAGATCGCCGCGGAAGAAAAACTGAAAGTCACCGCGGAAGATATCGAAGCCGAATTCAAAGACATGGCGGCGTCCTACCGGATGAGCGTGGATCAGATCAAGCATTATGTCAATGCGGATGATCTCAGCTACGATTTATCGTTGCGTAAAGCCCTTGATTTTATCAAAGACAAGGCGGTAGCGTTAAAACCGGAACCCAAGACCACGGGCAAAAAAGCGGCAAACGAAGAAAAAGACGCCTAAGCGTCTTTTTTGACAAAATAACGCCTTCGCCGGAAAGGAGGCAACTATGGAAAAACAAGAATACGAACAGAGAAACTATCCGGTGATCTGTACCCGCGGAGCGGTGATTTTCCCCTTGCAGGATATCCCGATCGAAGTGGGAAGACAAGTCAGCCTGAACGCGGTGGAAGAAGCGCAGGAGAACTTCGGGGGAACCTGTTTTGTGGTATGCCAGAGAGATTTGGGCGTGGACGATCCGGATGCGAAAGATCTTTTCACGGTCGGAACGATCTGCCAGATCAAACGCGTGACCCGGGATAACGGATTCTTACGGGTCGTGTTCTCGGGCGTCCGCAGAGCGCGCATGGAAGAGTTCATGAAGGGCGAAAAGATGTTCCACGCGACCGTGACACCGTTATTCGATATTACGGGTGACGAAAAAATCGAAGTTTCGCTGGTCCGCAAAATCGCGTCCGAATTTGAACAGGTGATCGCTGCGGGCACAAAGTTCCCCAGGGAAGTTATCCAGCAGCTGGCCAAGGGTGTATCGGCGCCGATCCTTTCGGATCAGTTTGCGCAATATTTCCCGATGTCCTTAGAAAAGCGCCAGGATCTTCTGGAAACCCTGGAACTCAATGAACGTCTGATGAAAGTCCTCGAGATCATCGAGATGGAACGTCAGATGAACCAGATCGATCAGGAGATCTCCGACAAGGTCCATGAGCGCGTCGCGGAAAATCAGAAGGATTACTATCTGCGCGAAAAGATGCGCATGATCAAGGAAGAACTCGGAGATACCGCGAGTTCGGAAGACGACATCGAAACGATGCGGATGCGCATGGAAAACGAACCGTTCCCCAAATCCGTCAAGGCGCGAATGAAAGAAGAACTGAACCGGTATGAATTACTGCCCTCCGGCAGCGCGGAAGCGAGCGTGGAACGGACGTATCTCGACTGGCTGTTCAAGACGCCGTGGTATGAAATGACCGAAGACCGCACCGACTTGAATGAAATCAAGAAGGTGCTGGATGAAGATCATTACGGCTTACAGAAGGTCAAAGACCGTATTTTGGAATACATTGCGGTCAAGAATATGACGAATTCCCTGAATGCGCCGATTTTGTGCCTGGTAGGGCCTCCGGGAGTCGGAAAGACATCCCTGGCGAAATCCGTTGCGCGGGCGCTGGACCGGAAGTTCGTGAAGATGTCGTTAGGCGGCGTGCACGATGAAGCAGAGATCCGCGGGCACC
>CACZNO010000250.1 GCA_902782505.1 uncultured Erysipelotrichaceae bacterium
ATCAAAACAGCGATAACCGCCATGGGGAAAAACGGACACAATGCCCACATCGCATAATCGCCGATGAAACTTCCTTTCGTCAAAATGCCCAGAACAATGATTTCAGCGCACAAAAGGAGGAAAGCAGCCAGATGAATATGTAGTGCTGCTGAAGTCAGTCTTTTTACCTTCTTTGAATAAAACCAATACCCGCCTGCAGCAAAAACAAGCCAGAATCCAGGTATAACGAGCAGTTGGAGAATTACGTCGAATACCTTTTGTGTATTATCATCTTCCAGTACATTTGATAATTGTGCGAATAAGAATAGTCCTAACACCGCAACAACCGTGAGTACGGCATTCCACAAAACATAGTATAGAACGAAAGCCTTCAAATACTCAAAGAAGTCTCTCTCCTTCTTTTGACTCATAAACGAACCTCCTGATTCCAAAAATACTCCCGGTACGCCGCAAACGCCGAAGGAATCGCGTAACGGCTTTCCTCTTCCTTTGTCACGCGGAAGATTCTGTCTTTTTTCATTTCTTTCCGCAACCGGACAAGGTACCCGGTCATGTGCCATTCCTTGTGGGAAAACACGTGAACCGCGTCCGGCAGCCTTACGATTTCCGATATCTCAAAGCCTTCGTCTGTCAGTCCGGAAAAAACCTCTTCCGCCGTCCGGTGCCCTTCTTTCATGATGGGTTCATACAAGCCCGAAAGAAGTCCCTTTTCCGGCCGTTTTTCGAGATAAACCGCGTTCTCATCGCGGATTACCAATACGGTTTTTTGTTCGATTCCGCGCTTTTTCTTCGGCGAAAGGACCGGAATCTCTCTGGTTCGGTTCTCTTTTTTCGCCGCGCAGACATCCTTCAAGGGACATCCTTCGCATAAAGGCTTCGCGTTTGGAAGACATAGGACTTCCCCGAGTTCCATGATTCCGACATTGAAGGACGCGGTATCTTCCTCAGGCAGTGTGCGAAGGTGTTCTTCCAGGAGGATACGGATTTTCTTTTCCGTTTTCGTTTCCCGGACATCATCCGTGATTCCGTACAGTCTGGCGATGACGCGCTTCACGTTTCCGTCGATAAGCGGCACTTTCTCCCCGTACACAATGGACGCGACCGCCGCGGCGGTATACTCCCCGATCCCCGGTAATTTGCGCAATTCATCATACCCGGCGGGGAAGTTTCCCGCATAATCACGCACGATCGTTTCGGCGCAGCGTTTCATATTGCGGGCGCGGGAATAATATCCGAGGCCTTCCCATTCCTTGAACACTTCATCCCAAGAGGCTTCGGCCAATGACCAAAGATCGGGAAATTTCTGTTTAAACCGGGTGAAACGCTCGGTCACAACCGGGATCCGGGTCTGTTGGAGCATGATCTCCGAAACCCATACATCATAAACATCCCCTGTATCTCTCCAGGGGAAGTTCCGTTTATTCTCTGTATACCAGCGGACAATGCGCCCGGATAACTCTTGTATCATCATAGCCCGGAAGGATTATTCGCCCTCCTTGGGCGGAATGTATTCCTTGCCGAGGGCTTCCACATACGCGCGGATCTTGACTTCGGAAACCTTCTTCCAGTTTTCTTCGGTCCAATACCATTCCAGATCATCCGGCGAAGAAATGTACGCGCCTTCGTAGGTCACGGTATCCTTTCCGCAGGATTCATAGGGAATCCGCTGGATTCCGTACCACATGCGCACATCCGGATAGGATTTTCCGCCGGCCATATCCAGACGGCGTCCGTTGTTGTAGTTCTTCGTGGACAATAACCAGCGCGTGTTGATTTCCGGGAACACATCCTGCAGTTCCGCCGCGATGCGGAACGGAACCGGGTAGTTTTCGTTGGTCATATACGGATTCAGAATGATTTCCGGGCCCCGCGCCGTACGGCTCCCGTCCGCGTTATGATGATTGGAATACGCAAAACGCGCTTTCGGGGAATACCACGCAAACGTCCAGAATTCCTTCGTCAGCGTTTCCCACGAATCATCTCCCAGCAATTCCGGATAATCGTTTTCTTCCCGCAGGAGTTTTACTTTCAGTCCGTGTTCTTCGTAACGCTGTTTTTCGTACAGGGAAACCTGCAGGTTGATGTAGGACTCCTTGGTGCCGTCGTACGCAATCGCGCCGGGATCGGATCCCCCGTGTCCCACGTCGATCAGAATATCGTAATCATAGGCGAAATCTTCCGATTGGACCGTGATTCCGTCCTCGTAATTCCAGGTCAGGAATTTCTCTCCGGCTTTCATGCGGGAAAGTTTCTGGGTCCCCGACACAAACACGCCGCGGGGTTTTGTGACTTTCCTTCCCTGCGCGAATTCCAGCGTATATGTGCCGTTTTTCAGGTTCTTCACGTCAAAAGTGACCGAAACATAACCCAAACGGTAAGTATCCAACTGGGTCAATTCCCCTTCGAGGATTGACGGTCCTGCCAGCCGCGCGGTCATTTCCTCACCGTTACGCGCGTCCGGAATATAGCCAACCAGGCGGACTTTTTCCTCTTCAATGCGCATTTCAAAGATGCCCGCGGGTAAAACGTCGGACATCGACATGCCGTAATCCACCACGACCACCGGCTGCATATACGTCGATTCGTTGCCTTTTTCGTCGACCGCTTTGATCGGAATATACTGGTATCCGTAGTAATACGGATCGTGATCTCCGGTTTCGATGGTTTCCGAACAATCCCCGTCCACGTAATCGAACGCTTCGTACGACGGAAGTTCCACCGCGTATCCGAGATACCCGGTCAATACACCCGGATTGGAAGAAGAGATCTCCGGTCCCATGATATCTTCCACGATGACTTTGCGCTTGGCGTAGCCGGATTCCATACCGAAACGGTAGGTATACAAAACCGAATATTCTCCCGGTTCGTTGACGTTCACATCCGGGAAACTCTGTACGCTTCCGGTGATATCAAACACACCGAACAAGGTCAGTTTATATCCCGGATCCCGGTAGGCGCTTCCGTAATTGGAATAATACGGGTCTTCGCCTTTCAGCTCAAAACGCACCGGCGGAAACAAAAACAACACCACCGCCAGAATTCCCGCGGCGATCAGTAAGTAGATTCCGGTCTTTTCTTTTCCTTCGCTGTCTGTGTTTAAAATTCGTTCCATGGGATTATTTTAACATATTTCCGTCATTCCTTAAGCATCCTTAAGTATTTCTTAACACTCTGTCAGGGTCTATGCGGTATGGTACAATAAAGAAAAAAGGAGGTGTTCCGATGAAACGCTTTGCCAAACCGGCCATGTTCGGATTGTTCATATTATTCCTGTTGTGGGGGATTTTCTACCGGTTCAACCGTCTTCCGAGCCTGCATGCGGCTTCCAAATTCTCCGCCGGGAACCTGGAATACCGTCTCAAGGGCAAACCCCGCAGGGATCTTCTTACCGTATGGGGCGAACCGGACGGATGTCTTTCGGGTTTGTATGGGGACATATGGAAACTGGATGAGGAACGCCAGGTCATCGTATATTACAACCGGGATACGGGTAAAGTAACCGACGTCCGCATTACCGACCGCCTTGCCGCGCCGGAGGATTTCTCCTTCTCTCTGGTATGGAACACCTACGGCATCAGTTCGTATGATTCGCAGACCGGCATTCTGATCAAGGAAAACGA
>CACZNO010000251.1 GCA_902782505.1 uncultured Erysipelotrichaceae bacterium
ATTCACCCTCGGTGAGGCGGACATCTTACGAAAATCCATGTCCAAAAAGAAGGCCGAAGAACTGGAATCCATGCACGCTTCCTTTATCGCGGGTTCCGTCAAAAACGGATATGACGAAAACCTTGCGGAGGAAGTGTTCCGGCTGATTGAAAAATTCGCGGAATACGGTTTCAACAAGTCCCATTCTGTCGTTTATGCCGTGTTCGCGTACCAGATGGCTTATCTGAAACGGTATTATCCGGACGCGTTCTACCTTGGCGTTTTGGAACAGAATCTCGGAAACGCGGAAGTTACCGCCGGCGCTATTGCGGAGCTCGGATCGTTCGGCATACGCATTTTGCGTCCGGACGTGATCGATTCCAACGCGTCGTATAAGCGGGAAGGGAAAGATTTGCGGCTGCCGCTTCGTGCAGTGAAGGGAATTCCTTCCGTATTGGCTCGAAACATCGAAGAAGAACGCGAGGAAAACGGTCCGTATCCGGATATATTTGACGCGGTGAACCGGATCGCGGAATGCGGTGCGGATGACACAAGGATCCGCAATCTGATCGATGCGGGAGCGTTTGACCGGTTTGGGTACAACCGTGAGACTCTTAGAAACGGTCTTGACTCGATTTTGTCGTACGGGCGCTTGAATCAGAATCAAGTAAACGGTAAAATGCGTTATACACCGGGATTGGTACCCAAGCACAAAATCACCGCGTATTACGCGGACAAGAAGAAAGATCTGGAAAAGGAACAGGAAGTCCTGGGATTCTATCTCCACGGACATCCGATCGCCATGATCCGTAAGGAGAATTTCCCCAAGGCGATTTCCCTGGCCGATGCGATCCGGCAAAAAGGCAATGTGTGTGTCGTCATTGAAGTGAAAAAAGTACGTGAACACACGACAAAAAACCAGGAAAAGATGGCCTTTGTCACAGGATATGACGAAACGACGGAATACGATTTCGCAATCATGCCGGAATACTATGCGAAAACGAAAGAATTATGGAAAACGAAAAACGTGCTTTATATCGAAGGAGTCATCGGTTCGAGAGATTCCTGTCTGGTAAAGAACGTGATAAAATATGAACCAAATAACGGAAGCGGGGTTGTATCATGATAAAAATCCTTATCGCGGATGACGAAGAAAAAATCCGCACGGTCGTACGGGAATACGGCAGAATCAACGGCTATGAAGTATATGAAGCCGGCGACGGCGAAGAAGCGATCCGCATGACGGAGGAAGAACGCTTTGATTTGGTGATTCTGGATATCATGATGCCGAATCTGGACGGCTTTACCGCTTGCCGTCAAATCAAGGCGAAAAGGGATGTTCCGGTAATCATGTTAAGTGCCAGAACGGAAGAATACGACAAGCTTCTGGGGTTTGAACTCGGAATCGACGACTATGTGACCAAACCGTTTTCGCCGAAGGAACTGATGGCCCGCATCAAAGTCATTCTGGAACGCAACAAAGTGCACACCGGCAGCGTGATCCGGTTTGAAGGCCTGGAGGTCAACGAAGAAGCACACGTGGTCAAAGTGGACGGAAGGGAAGTACGTCTTACGAACAAGGAATATGAACTTCTCGTATTCTTCCTGAAAAACCGCAACGTTGCGTTGACGCGTGAACGGATTTTGAACGAGGTTTGGGGATACAAATTCTACGGGGACGAACGCACGGTCGACACGCATGTGAAAATGCTGCGTCAAAGCATCGATCCTTACGGAGAAAAGATCATTACGGTACGGGGCGTAGGATACAAACTGCATGAAGGCTAGGAATGTCACACGGGGGATCCGGGTCAAGACATGGTTGTATTTTGCCTTGTTCTCGGTGCTGATTCTCTTGCTGCTGGTTGCTTTCCAGCAGGTCTTTTTTGAGCCTTATTACCGCTCGACAAAGATTCATGACATACGCTACATCGTGGAGGATCTCGCCAAAAACATCAACGACATCGACGTTTTAAACCGCATTACTGTCAATAACGACGGCTGTTCGGTCATCATCAGCACCGACGGAAGCACCCATGTGGATGACGCGATCGGCGTAAGCTGTCTGATTTACCGCGATAAAAAGGTCAGCACCGAATACCTGGATCAGCTGAAGGAAAACGAAAAAGGGGAACTGGCTCTGATTGCGCAGTTTTCGGATAATTCGCAGGAAATGCTGATTTTCGGAAAGACGTTCTATGAAAACGACTTACCATTTTATGTGCTTTTCAATACGCCGCTGCACCCGGTATCTTCTACGATCGCCATCATCCGTGAACAGTATATTTACATTGTCATCGTGGTACTGCTGCTGTCTTTGATTATTTCCCTGTATTTTTCACGCAATATTTCCAAGCCGATCCTGAGCATGAAAAAAGAAGCCGAAAAACTCTCCAAAGGCAACTATGAGGACGTGCACTTTGACGACAACAGTTCCTATGCCGAACTGAATGAGTTATCCGATACCCTCAATTCCACATCCCAGGAACTTGCGAAAATCAACGAACTGCGTTCCGATTTGTTCGCGAATGTCTCTCACGACGTACGCACGCCTTTGACCATGATTCAGGCTTATGCGGAAATGATCCGCGATATTTACGCCGACGATCCGGAAAAACGCGAGGAAAGCATCGAAGTTATCCTGGAAGAAGTCGAATACATGAGCAAGCTTACCGACGACATGACGGAAATGACGAAAATGCAGTCCGGTCAGACCAAACTCAACATCACGGATTTCGATTTATGCGGTGTTATCGATTCCGTTGCGGACAAATTCAGCATGATTACCCGTGAAGAAGGCGTTACGATCGTACGTGACGTCGAACCGGAATTACTGGCGCACGCCGACAAATTCCGCATTACCGAAGTCATTTATAACTTTGTCGGAAACGCGCTGAAGTTCTACGGAAAAGATAAACAGATCATCATCCGCGCATACCGCACCGGCAACGAAATGATCCGGGTCGAAGTTACCGATCACGGTCCCGGCATTGACGATGAACAGCTCGCTCATATCTGGGAAAGATATTATAAAACGGATAAGAAGTATCAAAGAGCTCACCGCGGTTCCGGATTAGGCTTAGCCATCTGTAAAGCCATCCTGGATCAGCACAACGCCGTATACGGGGTGGAAACCAAATTGAAGGAAGGTTCCACGTTCTACTTTGAAATTCCCGCCACAAAGATCACATAATCAGGGAATCCGCCTTTTTCGTGCGTATTAAATAGTGACGAAAGGGGAGTAAGACAAATGTGGATTATCTGGATCATGATTACGCCCTGGTTATTTTTAATCAGGCAGTACGTCAACGGCAAGTTCAAGAATCAATGGCACAACAATCACGCCGGCGGAGGCGGCCATTGGTAAAAGAAAAGGATCCCGAAAGGGGTCTTTATTATTTGTGAACAATATCACAAGCAAGACGAAAGAAACGGTATATTGTCTGTTAGCAATCGTGAAATATGATTAATTGAATGGCACAAGTTCCTGGGTGGAATGTTTTGAAATATCTGAATTATTACTGCCAAGCTAAAAAGATATTCATCAGGCATAGTATTGATTAATAAAAAGTACGATGCGATAAGAACGATTGAGAAATCGAAAGATGAACAAGGACACGATTTGATTTAGGGACAATGTATTTGAAAACCATTTTATAGATGCACTATAAGCAATCGAGAATTGAAATATCGAATAACCGGTCAACCGATCTATATAAGCAGAAAAACAAAGATGGATTCAATGAGAGCAATCGAGGAATGAAAATACGGAGAATGAATCAACATCATGACGGAAAACGAATCCATACGATAAGGGAATAACAGTGTGTAGTTTACCGATTTCCATAGAAAAAGGCTCCGGAGACCGTATATATACTATCAACTTCGCATAATGTATATTATGTAATATTTGCACGGGCTCGAACCGGTTGAAAAAACGGAGGAAGAAAGAATGCTTCCCTGCCGCAGGATTTCTATTTTTCTGAAAAACAATCATCTGAGGTTATTTTTGATCGGTTTTCTTTATACAGACGCACAATGATAAATTTCCGCCAAAAAAGAAAAAACCGGCCGATTACCGGCAGGCGGAAAAGTTTCCTGTTTATAGAAATCAGAATCAGATAGGAAGTCGGGAGTGTTCATCCCCTCTTGTTTTGTCGAAAGTGTGATATCCCCTTCTATTCCTTCGAAGGTTGTTCTGAGATTCCTTTACGGAAAAACGACAAGAAGTCCCGCTTGGCGATTTCCTTCTTCATTTCCTCGGATAAAACATAGCTTCCGGATTTTGCCAGTTTGGAGACTGTTTCCCATAATTGCTTCTGGATCGGTGAATCAAGCGCCAGGATTGCGCGGAACAAGGCGTTATAAATGCGCAATGGATTCTTCTTAATATCTGAAACGCGGTTGGCTCCCGTGGCTTCAATGGCGTTGAAAACGTGTGTCACGAAGGTTTTCCGTTCTTTTTCCGTACAGCTTTCCAGCCAGCCGCGGATCGTATCGTCCAGCAATACACTGGAGGAAGAACGCTTTTCCGCTTCGATAAAGTGATTGCCCATGATACGCCAGTACAAAGGATTGTGCTGGTAAGCGCCGTAACTGTCGCTTTCAACGATGATGGGATCGGTCAGGTTCGTCATCAATATGCCGATCATGGATTCTTCGGGAATGAAATGATGCATCTTCGGTATCATCGATTTATATTCATCGGAGGATATGATCGGCTTCAGGAATCCGGGTCCGTCGTTGGAATAAACGTCCAGAATTCTTTCTTTGACTTCTTCCTTGGCGAATACAGAGGCGTATACCGCAAGGTTTCCCCCTTTGGAATGACCGGTAACACGAATTTTGCCTTCAAATTTGGACGCGATTTCGTTCAGGTATTCTTTCGCTAAGATCTGGGACGGCGCATGGTTCATGTAACTGAAATTAAAATCTTCCCTCCAGCCCGTGATGGTGGCGTCGGTGCCGCGGAAAGAAACGCAGATTGTGTCATCCGGTAACCGGAAAGTCATCGCGGAAAACTGGATCGCCTTTACCGGATCGAGAATGTTGATGAAATGACTGACGGAAACGTCTTTGAAACGCGGAGCGGAAGATACGACCGCGAATAAAGGAACCGGATCGTTGATACGCTTGGTGCGCTGATCCGCATAAGGAA
>CACZNO010000252.1 GCA_902782505.1 uncultured Erysipelotrichaceae bacterium
GATTGCGTCGACCGGCGGAGTCATCGGAATCAATTTCTGCCCGTCGTTTGTGAGCGCGGATGAAACGCACACGTCGGTGGAAGATCTGGTGCGGCATATCGAAAAGATCCGCGATCTGGCGGGGGTGGATTGTATCGCGCTGGGCAGTGATTTTGACGGTATTCCCGGAGAAATCGAAATCGCGGACTGCACGGAATACGGTAAACTGGAAGACGCTTTAAGGGCGCATGGGTTTACCGAAGAAGAAATCCGGAAAATCTGGTACGGAAACGCCATGCGTGTTTTGGAAAAGTGCTTGCCTGAAGAGTAGAATTATACGTTTTGTCATTGACTCGACAGGAAAAATATTGCCGACCTTGACAAAAACTCCCTATAATAGGTGTCGAGGATACCATTATGACGACAGATTTATCTTTTCCAACATTAATTAACAAGTATATTTCCGAATTACAATGCACCGCGAAGAGGCTCGCGGGTGTTTCGGGTATTTCCGAAACATTGCTGAGCCGTTATCGTTCCGGCCAAAGATCACCTTCGGAGGAACAGGTGCGAAAAATTGCCCGCGGCATCAAAGAACTGGATACCGCCGGACAGTTCACATTGGAAGAAGTGGAAGAAGATCTGCTGGGAGTGCTGCCGAAACCGTTCCCTTACGAACAGTTCCAGAAAAGATGGTCCGCATGCATCAGTTCGCTGCACATCAACATAGCGCGCATGGCCCGATATCTCCATTACGACGCTTCCTACCTTTCCCGGATCACTTCCGGACAACGACACCCGGCACATCCGGAACAGTTCATTAAAAACTCCGCGGAATTCATCTCCAAGTATTACTCCAATCCTTCCGCCAAGCAGTTCTTCGCCGATGCGATGGAAATCGATGTGAATTCCATCACCGAAGAAAGCGAATACGAATCCTTGATCATTCAATACCTGATGACGGCCCAAACCGAAGCACCAGGTGGTCCGGTCGAGGATTTTTTAAGCATCCTCAATTCTTTTGACATCAACGAATACATTCGCTGTCTGAAAAACGAATCGCCGGATTTACTGGAACAATATAACCCGGCAAGTCCGGTCAATAAATATTATGACGCGTCGGAAAAACTGGACGCGCAGCGTGCGCTTCTGGCCCGTCTGATCAAGAATTCGACGGGGGGAGCGCTGTACATGTACGATGATATGCCCCCGATCAAACAGGTTTATGATATGGAATCCATCAACACCTGGTCCGAAGCTCTGACGATATTGCTGTCCCGGGGTATGCACGTCTATTCCATTCATTATGTCGACCGGCCGGTGAATGAGATCCTGCGCTGGCTGATTATGTGGATCCCGCTTTATATGACCGGACAGGTTCATCCGTATTACTATCCCAAACAGGTCAATACCTTTTTTATGCATTCTTTGACCGTATCCGATCAGATTTGCCTGTTCGGTGAAAGAGTTCCTTCCCACAACCGGAAGACAACGTATTTCCTGACCGACGATCCCCAGGGTATCGACTACTTCATGGAGCAGGTACAGTTCCTGTTGTCCAAGGCGAAACCGCTGATTGAATTCTACGACCTGACCAGAAAGGAAGAGTATATTCGCTTCATACGCCGCGAAATGGAGGCTCCCGGGAGCTGTCACCGCGTGCTGGACGGTCTTCCGTTCAATACGTTGTCGGAATCGCTGTTGAGGAAACTTTTGGATTATAACTTTGTAAAAGGGGAAGAGCGCGAAAAAATCATCGAATACGCGCATGAAAGAACCAAACGGATGGAAGGCATATTGTCTCACGATAAAGTGATTGACGAGATCACGGTATTATCGAAGGCAGAATTTGATAAAAACCCGCAGATTCTCTCGATTCCGGCGGTATTCCTTAACAGAGATGTCAATTATTCGTATGATATGTATGTGGAACATCTGGAAGCCACGCGGAAATTTGCGGAAGAAAACCCGAACTATATTCTGAAGGAACAGCGCAAGTTCCCGTACAGAAATCTGCAGTTAGTCTTCAAGGAAAACGGATGGGTGATTATCTCCAAGAACAACGCTCCCGCGATCCATATCCTGATTCGTCATGAAAGAGTCTGCAAGGCTTTGGAGAGCCTCATTGATAAGGATGGAATTTGAAGAGAGGAGAAACAGAATGGATTGGAATACAGTAGTGGAATCCCGGTACTCCGTACGCCTTTATAAGGAACAGCCGGTGGAAGAAGAAAAATTGAGGAAAGTACTGGAGACCGGCAATAAGGCGCCGACTGCCAAAAATGTTCAGCCGCACAGAATTTACGTGCTGAAAAGCGAAGAAGCACTCGCCAGGATCCGCTCTTTGACCCGCTGCGCGTTCAATGCGCCGGTCGTACTCTTGGTAACCGCCAACGGGAACGAGGAATGGCACTGTGTATTTGACGAAGGCGTGGTGTCGGGAGAAGAAGACGCCGCGATCGTTTCCACGTATATGATGCTGGAAGCCGCCGCGCAGGGCTTAGGTACCTGCTGGGTCAATTATTTCCCGCATGAAGAAGTCAAAAAGGCCTTCGGATTACCGGAAGAAGAACGTCCGGTGTTGTTGATGCCGATCGGATATGCGGCGGAAGAATCCGTTCCTTCGCCGAACCATACGAAAAAACGTCCGCTGGAAGAGCTCGTTAAGGAACTTTAATGGATCGTTCCAAAGAGATCGTCCGCGTCAGTATCGCCGGAATTCTGGTGAATTTATTCCTGGTTGCCGTGAAGGCGGTGATCGGTTTTCTTGCGCATTCCACGTCGGTATTGCTGGACGCGGTCAACAATTTCAGCGATCC
>CACZNO010000253.1 GCA_902782505.1 uncultured Erysipelotrichaceae bacterium
CCACATTGCTGAGGTAGACCAAAACGTTCTCCCGCTTTTTTGAAAAGTACAGCAAAGGAATCCCGTGATTCGAGATCCGCGGTTCCAGTCTTTCGATTCCTTTTACGGAAGACGCGTGATAGTACATGATCGGTTTTCCCGTCCTCAGTCAGTCAGGAGGACTTTGCCGGTTACGATATCGTATACCGCGCCCACGACCGTGACATCTTCTCTTCCGATTTCTTTTTTGATCGTGCAGACTCCGTCTTTAACGTTCAAAACACACGCTTTATACGCATCGGTTTCCCCGCCGATGGCTTGTTTGATCCGTTTCGTAATCACACCGACAACCCCTTCGAATTCTCCGCAAAGCGCCGCGTGCACCGCGCCGCATCTGGTATGTCCCAGCACGACGACCGTATCCGCATGAAGATGGTCTACCGCGTATGCCAGACTCGCTAATTCGGAATCCCCGATCACATTCCCGGCGGTCCGGATCACAAAGAGTTCCCCGATTCCCGCAGAAAAGATCGCTTCGGGCACCACTCTCGAATCCGAGCACGTGATGATCACCGCGTACGGTTTCTGTCCCGCCGCGTTTTCTTCCCGCCTTTTCGCGGAAACATCGCCGATGAAGGTTCCCGAACATTCATATTCTCTGTTTGCGTCCAAAAGACGCTTCACGGTTTCATTCATTGATCATACCTCTTCTCTATTGGAAACGTATTAAACCAGGATCTCCACGAGATCCTGTCCCGGTACGGGAATGCCTTTGTACTTTCCGCGGTAACTGTGCCTTGTGTAAACGGCTTTGAGAACATCCATCTCTTTTTCTCCCTTTCGTGTATCAGGGAATCACGATTCCCGCAAGCCGGCACTGTTCCCCGTTCCATTTTACCCAGTCTTTGTACAGTTCGGAAAACGGTTTGCCGTAAACCGTATCCATTTTGTCCGGATCAAGATCCCAGTGTCCGAAAACCGTATCTTTCCCGAAAGAATCCGTGAGATAGGCAAGCATGCCCGCGGCTTCATAGAACATCAGATCTTCCGGACGCGGATCGTTTTGAATCTCTTCCGTACGTGTGATCCATTCGTTCTTGACGGCGAAATATTCTGTTCCTACCGCATAGCCTTTTGTGACCGCCGCGGCCAATCCGAGATAAACCAGCTTCGGCTCCAGACAGTTTTCCTTTTCATTCCAGGTCTGTTCCACCATTTCCGGATCACTCGCGGATAAATCAATCCCCATATTTACGGAACGGGCCATCCGGTTTTTACAGACGAAAAGAGAGACATACTCGGCAAGTCCTTCCGCCCAGAAAGCGTGCTGAACTTTCCTATCAGCGCAATGAAGAGTCAGATAGTGCACATACTCGTGCAAAAGCGAGGCGCGCGCCGTATCCCAGCCTTCGAACAGTTTGATGAAATTCCCGTTCCCGTTATAGTAGGCTCCGACCTTTTTCTCCGTTTTGATTCCGGTTTTTCCACAGAAATCCGTAAAGATGTCAATCGGTTCGACCTTATCCGGAAGAAAGCCCTTCAAAGCTTCGCGCGCATCGGCAAAATCCGCTTCCGCTTCATTCAGAACCGCATACAGGCCTTCTTCGTATTTCTCTTCGCCCAACAGTCCGGCATCGTCTTTCGAAAGATACCATACCGCGTACGGCGTTTTGATCAAATAAGGATACTCCTCCTTATGAAAGCCTGTGTTTTCTTCTTTCTTGTATCCTTTTTGTCCCGTACAGCCGCTTAACGGCAGGACAACCAATAAGAACGCCAGAAAAACCGCAGCCATCCGTTTCATATCATTCACCTGCCTCAAAAGACTCCCTTGTTGATTTTTTTTCATTGCCAGCAGAATAATCGCAAACCCGATGATAAACCCGGTGATTAACACAACGGTCTGTATGGTTTGAAAGACCGCATTGCCTGTCTTCGCGCCAGCGTACTGCAGACACGCCGACAGAATGGTCGTGATTCCGACGATGATCGTTCCCAAGCCCACTTTTTTGCCGAAAGGAATCCGGTCTTCTTCCGACACCCTTTTACGGTGATACCGGTGAAGAAGCGAAATATTCTCTTTCATATTCAAAATGCCCAGTACAATGACGAGAACTCCGACCGCCATTGGTAAAAGATACTCCATCATATCCGAACCCCCGTTCGTTTTCCTGTAAATATTATTATACCATAACGCAAGGAAAGATTCCGTCCCCGCTTGCGAAGCCGTTACCATCAAGACATAAAAAAACCGGAAACGGTCAGACGTTTTCGGCTGTTTTCACAAATGGTGCCGGCAAGAGGACTCGAACCTCCGACCGCCGCATTACGAATGCGATGCTCTACCAACTGAGCTATGCCGGCGCATGAATCATTTTACCATAGTTTGATAAAATGTCCATACGATTTTTTCAATCCTCTTTGGTTCTTTTCGCAATCACCAGTTCGTTATATCCGGTTTGCGGATCCATTTCCCTCCTCAGGCGGATATCGTCAAAGGCCAGATATACGATTTCCATGGTGCTGTTGACGATGTTTCCGTATTTCAGATGACCGCCGAAGGTCCTTCCGGTCACATCCGACACGGCGATATGAAGATGCGCCCCGTTTTCGGACACGGTTCCCGTTAACGACACAACTTCATAGTCATGGATGTCGTGCAAGGTCTCTTCGGCTCCCGCAAGACGCAAAGAGATTTCCTTGAGACAGCCCACCGCACTGATCACGGCGCCGGAACGCGCGTTTTCCTTCCGTGCGGTTTCCTCGATCTCTTTCCTTAGATCCATTCCTTCCGTTAACCGGAATACGATTGTTCTCATGATTTCTAGAACGACGGAACGACTTCTCCGCTGTAGGTCTTTTCGATGAATTCCTTGACTTCCTTGGACGTTAACGCCTTGTAGAGAGCCTGAATCTTCGCGGAGTTCTGGTTTCCGTCCTTGACCGATAATACGTTGGTGTAGGTCTTCGCCGCAACGGAATCCGCCGATTCCGCCTTCAGCGCGTCATTCAGCGTCAATCCGACCTGTAACGCATAGTTGCCGTTGAGGACCGCGAAATCCGCGTCGTTTAAGGATCTCGCCGCCTGCGCCGCTTCCACTTCCTTGACATTCAGATTGTGCGGATTCTCAACGATATCCAGCACCGTCGCAGTCAGGCCGACGCCGTCTTTCAGCTTGATCAGACCGTTGTCCTGTAAAAGAAGAAGAGCTCTGGCTTCGTTGGTGGTGTCATTCGGCACCAGCACCAGCGCGCCGTCCGGAATATTGTCGAGGGATTTGGACTTGCCGCCGAACAATCCCATCGGTTCGTAATGCACGCCGCCGACCGACACGATATGGGTGCCGTTGTTGGCGTTGAAATCCTCCATGTACGGAACGTGCTGGAAGAAGTTTGCGTCCAGTTCGCCGCTTTCCACGGCGGTATTCGGCAATACATAATCGTTGAATTCCACGATTTCCAGCGTGTATCCCTCTTTCGCCAGAAGATCTTTTACGACGTTCAGAATCTCCGCGTGCGGACGCGGGGTCGCGCCGATTTTGATGGTTTTATCGTCGGTGTTCCCGCGGGACTTGCAGGCACCGAGTGTGAGTACTAAGAATGCTGCGATACAGATGGTAATGATTTTCTTCATGATGCTTCTCCTTTTATTTGTTTCGCTTGTTGGATCTTACGGCGATCCTCATGCCGACTTCCTGTAATACCTGTACGATCACAATCAGGAACACGATCGTAATCGTCATGACTTTGAAATTGAACTTGTAATATCCGTAGTTGGTGGCGATGCCTCCCAGCCCGCCTCCTCCGACAAACCCGGCCATGGCCGTATATCCCAGTATCGTGGTTACGGCAATCGCCGCGCCGACCAGTAAAGAAGGTTTCGCTTCGGGCAACAATACTTTCGTGATGATCTGCCAGGGGGTGGAACCCATGGATTCCGCGGCTTCGATGACTCCCGGATCCACTTCCTTTAACGAAGATTCCACCATCCGGGCAATAAACGGCGTGCTGGCGATCACTAACGGCGGAATCACCGCGGTCGTGCCGATCGTCGTTCCGACCAGGAACCGGGTAAACGGCATGACGTAGACCAGCAGCAGAAGAAACGGCACCGAACGGATAATGTTGACGATAAACCCCAGTACATCGTGGATTCCTTTCTTCGGCAGGATCCCTTTTTCGTCCGTAACGCAGAGGATCACTCCCAGCGGAACCCCGAGCACATACGAGATCAGCGTCCCCGCCAGCGTCATATACAGTGTTTCGAGGATGCCTTTTCCGATGGCTCCCCACATTGCCTGGCTAACCGGCATAATTCTGCACCTCCTCGTACGTCACTTCCGCACCGTCCAGATAATCCTTGATCCGCGCCAACGCGACATCGTCATCCGGAATCTGTAAGATCATCTGCCCGAACATCAAATCCCCGACCACTTTCGTATCGGCGGCGAGAATGTTGACCGGCGTATGACAATGGATGACCAGATTCGATACGATCGGTTCAAACGCGTCCTGTCCGTCAAACACCAGGCGTAAGAAGCGGTTGCCTTCCAGATGCGCGACAGCTTCGGATTTCGGCAGGATCATCTTCCGCGCCACTTCCGATTTCGGCAGCACGAAGACTTCCTTGACGTCGCCGATTTCCGCGATTTCCCCGTCTGCCATGACTGCCACCCGGTCGCAGATCTGCGTGACCACGTTCATCGCGTGGGTAATGATGACGATCGTAACGCCTAATTCTTCGTTGATTTCCTTGAGAAGCTGCAGGATCTGTTCGGTCGTGGTCGGATCCAGAGCGCTTGTCGCCTCATCGCAAAGAAGAGCTTCCGGATCCAGCGCCAGTGCCCTGGCAATCGCGACGCGCTGTTTCTGCCCGCCGGACAACTGGGACGGGTACGAGTTTTCCTTATCTTCCAATCCTACCCGGGCCAACAGTTTCCGCGCTTTTTCCGCGGCGTCTTTTTTCGAGTATCCGGAGATTTCCAGCGGATACAGTACATTTCCCAAGGCTGTACGCTGTTCAAGGAGGTTGAAGTCCTGGAAAATCATCGACATCTTCTTGCGCGCTTCCCTGAGTTTCGCGGGTTCCATCGCGGAAAGGTCTTCTCCCTGGAAGTACACTTTTCCTTCCGTGGGACGTTCCAGGAAATTCAGGCACCGCACCAGCGTGGATTTCCCTGCGCCGGACAATCCGATGATCCCGAAGATTTCGCCGTCCTTGATTTCCAGCGTTACATGACGGACGGCTTCCGTCGTATTGTCGGCGTTGATAAATGTTTTACTCACGTTTTCCAATCGAAACATGGATTCTTTCCTCCTGATCAGCAATAAAAAACCGGGCATCTTCTTTTTCTCTCCCGGACAATTGCGCTAACAGTGATTCGTACGATGCTGGTACAAAAAACCCGCTTATAACAGTGTCCGGGAGCCGAGCATTCGCATCATCATTTTGAAGTTCACCGCGTTTCTCATCTGTTCCCTTCCACCTTTCATATTTACAGTTTATTCTCTTTGGAAAACCGTGTCAATTTGTTTCAGGAATTTTCAAAGACGCCTTTTCAGATACAACGGAAAAAGAACCCCCGGTTGCTTCAGGTTCTTTTTCTATTATTGGAGGAAATTTTGATGACCTTTCGGTTTACAACTATTTTATACCATGTCAAGGTGTACGATTCGTGAACGAATTTTGAAATGTTTGTGAAATCGCTTTCTTTTTCAACTTTTTCCGGAAATTGTGATAATCGCTTCATGATTCACCGTATCGTAGTGTTCCACGGTCACGGTATAATCCAGCGTGCCTCCGGTATTGAGATACGGCGCGTTCGGGAACGATCCCGCGCAGGTATCCATGGAGAATACATCCCCCGGACCGAAAAGATCCGAGACGCTGTACAGCATGTAGATACACCACATCGCGTAATGATTGATCCGGAACTTATCGGAACCGTCCCGCGGAAGCACGTCGACCAGATGGTACAGCATCGAATCCCCTTCGATCACCGGCGTCAGGCCGATGGAATTCCAGAAGCGGTTCCATATCTGGTACGGTTGTTTCTGTTCTATTTCCTTGATCAAAGACTTGATTTCCTCATAGGAGGATAACGGAAGATACGCCGCATGGCCTTCATCCCCCACGTTAATGTAATACACTTTCACCTTCCGTGAATCCACATGATATACGCGCACCCCGCCGTTTACGCGCGGATCCCCCGGCGTCATGAAATGTTCGTCCGTCACATACCTCCAGTCAAACCCGCTCGCTCCCCTGGGAGCCAGCACATCGATCAGAACATACTCGTCAAACGGCGTTCCGTTAAAGCCCGCGGAGGACGTCAGTAAAACGGTATCCGGCGCTTCAGCGGAACAGCGCAGTTTCAGGGTGATCTTATCGATCTTACCTTCGATCACATACGGATCGATCCATCCGCAGGCATACCGGGAATACACGTTCCAGTCCGCTCTGTCAACATCCTGCATATCAAATTCGCCCAAGGTGCTGATTTCATATTCCGTATCCGGCGCCGGGGTCCGGTCATAGTAATCCTCCAGTCCGAACTGGTGACCGATCTCATGAATCAAAATCCGTGTGCCGCCGTGTTGTTCCTCCAGCGGCAGGTTTAGCTCGTCGTAACTGAGATACGAATACGAACCCAGATCCGGGAGTTTACGGTTCGGATCCCGCGTCGATTTACCGCTGGAACCGCCGAAAAGATAATACACATTCCCGTCATTGACAGTTTTCAGGGAATCTTCCGCCGTGATAATGACCAGGGAATCCAGGTATCCGTCCTTGTCCTTGTCCAGTTCTTTCATTTCCTCGGGATTTTCCTTGCGGATCTCATCCACGTAGGCGAACACATAATCACGGTACTGTTCCTGTACGATCTGATAAGCTTCGGCGCTGGATATACCGGTATCGACATAGTGAAACCGGAAATCAAAATCCACTTTCCCGTACGAAGTGTAATGAAAGTAGGAATTCACCGAACGGAGGCATTCGTCCAGCTCATATTGCCCCTGAAAGAGATCTTCAAAATACGCATGATCCACCTCCGTTCCGTCCGTGAACGTAAAACAGACCACCAGCATCCCGTTGGTTCCTTCCGTACGGAGATCCCGGGTATCCAGATCCTGATTGATCAGAAGCGGCGCGGTTTTTTCCATACGGTCAATGTAATACCCGGTAACGGTCAGATCGTCTTTCACCGGGGTATTTCCGTCAAAGCGTCCGTCGTACCCGGAAGAGAACCATCCCTCAAAGTCTTTTCCGCTGATTTCCGGCATTTCCGGCACTTTCACCGTTTTTCCGTCCTTCACGATCCAGACCGGGGAAGATAGATCCGCGTCCGCACAGGCAAAATACACCTGGTGATATCCGTGCTGCGCGAGCTTTCCCAAACTTCTCCACGCGCCTTCCTCTTTTACAAACAATTCGCGGGTATCCGTCCTGAGAAACAGCATCCCGTCGGTTCCGTTTTCATTTTTCGGCGGAAAATCCGTATACAGATCCGGCGCGAAACTGTCCGACTTCACCAGATCCTCAAAAGAAGCCTTCGTCGGTTCAGGCGGATCCTCAGGGTCTGCGGGGACAGGATCCGGCAAAGGATCCGGATCTTTCGGTACTCCCGCGCAGGAAGACGCGCACAAAAGCGAGAAGACAATCAATAACGACAAAAACATCCGGCTCCACCGTCTCATAAATCTTCCCCTTTCTCTTTTTTTCTTGATTATACCATGAAAAAACCCGGACACGGAAATCCGGGTTTGGTTTCTTCTTGGAGGATTACCCTACGGAACCGCTCATGTCCAGTTTCATCAGCTGGTTGAGTTCCACGGCGTATTCCATCGGCAATTCCTTGGTGAAGGGAGATAAGAAGCCCATGACGATCATCTGGGTCGCTTCCTCTTCGCTGAGTCCGCGGCTCATCAGATAGAACAGCTGTTCCTCGGAAACCTTGGAAACCGTGGCTTCATGTGTGATCGTGCTTTCGCTGCACGAGGTGCGGTTCATCGGGATCGTATCCGACTTCGATAAATCGTCCAGAATCAGGGTGTCGCACTCGATGTGGGTTTTCGCCCCGACGGCTTTGGGGGAATGATATACCCAGCTGCGGAAATCCGCCTCGCCGCCCAAACGCGCCACGGACTTGGAGATGATCGTTCCGGAAGTGCGCGGCGCCAGATGGATCATCTTTGCGCCGGAATCCTGGATCTGGGTGCGGCTTGCGACTGCGATCGTGATGACCGCTCCCTTCGCCCCTTCTTCCGCCAGCACACAGGCCGGGTACTTCATCGTCATCATGGAACCGACGTTGCCGTCGACCCATTCCATAAATCCGTTTTCCATGACTTTCGCACGCTGGGTGACCAGGTTGCGGATATTGTTGGACCAGTTCTGGATCGTGGTATACCGGCAATGCGCGTTTTTCCCGACGTAGATTTCCACCACACCGGTATGCAGGGAATCCAGCGAGTACTGCGGGGCCGTGCATCCTTCCACGTAGGTGATATCCGATCCGTCATCCACGATGATCAATGTGCGTTCGTTCTGGGTCATGCGTTCCGAATTGATCCGGAAATACGACTGTAACGGTTTGTCCAGGTGCACTCCCGGAGGTACATAGATGAACGATCCGCCGGACCATACGGCACCGTTGAGCGCCGCGAATTTATTGTCGGTGTTGGGGATGATCTTGCCGAAGTATTTCCGTAAGATCTCCGGGCAGGTCTTGACCGCGGTATCGGTATCCAGGAAGATGACGCCCTTCTCTTCCACTTCCTTCAACATATTGTGGTAGACGACTTCGGATTCGTACTGGGTCGATACGCCGGCCAGGAATTTCTGTTCGGCTTCCGGGATCCCGAGCTTGTTGAAGGTATCGCGGATGGATTCCGGAACATTCTCCCAGTTTTTCTGGACGTCCTCGTTCACCGGTTTGATGTAGTACGTATAATCGTTGAAATCCATGTCCGAAAGATCGACACCCCAGTCCTGCATCGGCATTTTTTCAAAGATCCGGTAGGACTGTAAGCGGAATTCCAGCATCCAGTCCGGTTCGTTTTTGACGCGGGAAATCGCGCGGATCACCTCTTCGTTCAATCCTTTGCCGGAATTGTAGACGCTTTCGTCCTCGTTATGAAAACCGTATTTATATTCATCCTGGGCAGCCAGGATCTTTTCGTTCTCACTCATCGTCGTTCTCTCCTTTTAGGATCCGGTCGATGCCGTGCAGACCGATGGTCGCGCAATGTACGCGGTTGGGCTGGCGGTAAACATTCCGAAACGCCACCGCCTCTTCCAGAAGATCCTCGTCAAACGGTTCGCCGCTGATCATTTTGGAATACTCCTGCATGATCTTTTGCGCTTCTTCCAGCGTTTTTCCCTTCAGCATCTCCGTCAGGATCGAGGTCGACGCCGTGCTCAATGTACAGCCGATTCCGTCAAAACGCAGATC
>CACZNO010000254.1 GCA_902782505.1 uncultured Erysipelotrichaceae bacterium
ATGGGATCCCGGCGGAAGAGTACCCGCTCGGAAACATCGGATATATGCCGGAAGAAAGGACGGTGCGAAAGGCGGTTTCGGTGTATGAGATGGTGTTGTTGGTGGGAAGGCTCAAAGGGATCCGGAAGGACAAGGCACCAAAGGCGGCGGATGACGCCATTGAGAAAACCGGTCTGGACAGGGTGAAGTATGAACGGATGACCGAACTCTCGAAGGGAAACGCCAATCTGGCGATGTATGCGTGCGCAATCGTACATGAGCCGAAGATCCTGATCCTGGACGAACCATTCAGCGGATTGGACGCGGAAAACAGGGAAAAGATGATGAAACTGATCCGCGAAGGAAGAACGGGACGGACCACGATCGTATCTGTGCACGAACAATACCGCATCCCGGAGCTTTGCGATAAGGTCTTCAAAATCCGGGAAGGAAAGATCGAAGAGGTGTACCGCCCGTGAAAGCCTATCTCGCGTTTAAGCTGAAGGAACACTTCCGTATTCGTTCTGTAAAGGTCCGTATGGCGTTCGTTTTCGCGATCACAGGGGCCGTTCTGTTTTCGGACCAGATCGTCAAAGGAATCGGAAACGCCCTGAAAACGTCGGTATACAATGACGCGGGTATATCTGCGGCAATGGTCCGGGAAGAAGGGTTCCTTGCGGCCGAAGAAAAGGAAGATGCCGGAATATGGATCACAAAAGAGAAAACTTGGGTCGTGACCGTAAGAAAAAGCCTCAGCGAAACGGAAAAGAGAAATCTTGAACATCTGTTGGAGAAAGCGGAAAATCCTGCCCGTAAAGCCGTCTATGAAACAAGGGAAGAATCCGGAAAGGATTTCACGTGGGGGTTGTTGGTGCTGACGTTTTTCTACTTTGAGGCGTTATCCAAAGGCACGGCAATCGCGGCGGAAGTGATTGATGAAAAGCTGACCGGCATGTGCGATATTGCGTTAGGCGGTATGAAACCGGAAAAACACATGTACGCGATGATCCTGTATGCGTGGATCTTGCGGATTCTCGACGTTGCGTGGATCGTTTTCTCGGCGTTCGTTTTCGGCGCGCTTCGTTTATGGACTTTGGGAATACCCGATCTGCCGTTTGAAGTTACAGAGTCCTCTGCCGATGTGCCCGGCGTTCTCGCCCCGCTAGGAATGATGGTAACCGGGATGTGGCTTTATCAGACGGTGATTGCGGTTTATGTGGCAAAAGTACGGAAAAGCGAAGAAGTGTCCGGGTATCTGATGGTGCCCAACGCGGTTTTCTTTGTGAGTTACTTTGTGATCACGGATCTCTTTGAAAAAGGAAAGACCGGCGTACTGATACTTTTGGGATGCGTGCCGTTATGGAACAGCCTGGCAGTGCCGCTGGCGTACTTAAGCGAAGGGGTGCCGGGATGGATCGTGATGGCGGAAGGCGCGCTGATGGGTGTGTATATTTTCGTGATGCGGAAAATCCTGCGGCGGAAATACAGGGAAAGAATATTGACGTAGAGAAGAGGACAACAGGAAAGATGCGGAACAGACAGCGAATTCCCGCAGAAGGAAATCAACCATTTCGGCCGGAGTCCTGTATAATATATAGGAAGGCAGGAACAGGATATGCGGGTAGTCGTACAGAGAGTCAAAGAAGGAAACGTCGTGATTGACGGAAAAGTGCACGGTGAGATCGGTGCCGGATATGTTTTACTGGTCGGATTCACGCACGGCGATACGGCGGAAACCGCCGCGAAGGTCGCAAAGAAGATTACGGAACTGCGGATCTTTGACGATGAAAACGGGAAGATGAATTTATCGATCTACGACGCGGAAGGCGCGATCCTCAGCATCTCCCAGTTCACCCTGTACGCGGATGTAAGCCAGGGCAGAAGGCCGAGCTTCACGACCGCCATGAACTACAGGGATGCGTCTGCCTTATACGATGTGTTCAACGATGAATTGCGAAAGAGAAACCTCCGGGTGGAAACGGGAATCTTCGGCGCCGAGATGAAAGTGTCTTTGGTCAACGACGGTCCGGTGACGATCTGGGTGGATTCGAAGGAGTTATGATGAAAAGAGTGTTGTCCGGAAAAGAGCGCGCCGCGGAGATCCATGCGCAGAATTACGGGATCGCCATGTACGCGGAGGAAAACGGATACGGCAAGCCGACCGTAGCGGTTTTGTACGCGCCGGAAGATGACGGGATCAAAGCGTATATACGCGGGATCCGTAAGAACGCGGAGAAGTCCGGAGCGGACGTGCGTTTGATCGAACTGACGGAAGAACTTTCGACCGCGGAAGCCGTGAAGATCGTGAAGGAACGCAACGAAGACGAGGCGGTGCATGCGGTGCTGCTGGAACGTCCGTTTCCGAAAAATATCTCGTACGAAGAGTGCCGGAAAACACTCGATCCGTCGAAAGACGCGGAAGGCGTGACGGACGAAAATATCGCCGCGCTCTACAGCGGAAAAGAAGCGATTTTACCGTGTACGGCGGAAGCGGTCATGGAAATGCTGGAAACGTATAAAGTTCCGCTGCGCGGAAAACGGGCGCTGGTGATGGGAAGAAGCCAGACGGTAGGGAAACCGGTCGCCGCGTTATTGACCCAAAAAGACGCGACAGTGACCCTTGCGCACTCCAAAACAGAGGATTTACAAACTCTCGCCAAAGAATCGAGTATCATAATTGCGGCAGTAAAACGCCCGAAAATGGTAGGAAAAGCCTATTGCAGGGACCATCAGGTCATTATTGACGTCGGAACGAACTACGATGAGAACGGAAAGCTCTGCGGCGACGTCAACTTTGAAGAACTGGAAGATCTGGATGTGGAAGTGTCCAAAGTTCCCGGCGGAGTCGGAACTTTGACGACAGCGATCCTGTTCAGAAATGTAATGAAATGTTACCGGAGGAAGTATGGAATACGATTTGAATGACATCGTTGAAATGAAAAAAGAACACCCGTGTCATAAGTCCCGGTACTGGAAAATCATCCGCATGGGAGCGGATATCCGGATCAAATGTCTGGGCTGCGGAACCAGCGTTCTCTTTGACCGGAGGGATTTTGAAAAGAAGTTGAAGAAAGTTATCGAACACGGGAATCAGAATACGGAGGAACAGAAAACATGGGATTAACCGCAGGAATTGTCGGGCTGCCGAACATCGGAAAATCGACCCTGTTTAACGCAATCACAAAATCGGAAGCTTTGGTGGCGAACTACCCGTTTGCGACGAAAGACCCCAACGTCGGCGTGGTGGAAGTGCCGGATGAACGGATGCCGGTTTTGGTAAAAATGTTTGACCCAAGACGCGTCGTCTACAACACCTTCTCGTTTACGGACATCGCCGGATTGGTGAAGGGAGCGTCCAAGGGCGAAGGACTCGGGAACCAGTTTTTATCCAACATCCGGGAAGTCAACCTGATCTGTCATGTCGCAAGGTGTTTCGAAGACGCGGACATTACGCACGTGGAAGGCGAAGTCGATCCGGTGCGGGATATTGAAATCGTGAATACCGAACTGGTGATGGCCGATCTGGAGTCGGTCGAAGCCGGAATCGCGAAAGTGGAACGGAAAGCCAAATCGAAAGAAAAGGCGGCGATCGTACAGCTCAGCGCGCTGACGAAAATCCGCGAACATCTTCTCAAGGGCGAACCGGCGCGCATGACTGTTTTGAACAAGGACGAAGCCGAAGTCATGAAGTCGTTCCATCTTCTGACCGTCAAACCGGTGATCTATGTCGCGAATATGTCGGAAGACGATGTGGCGAATCCGGAAGGTTCTGTTCACTACAAGCGCGTCAAGGAACTCGCGGAAAAAGAAAACGCTCCGGTATTACCGATCTGCGCCAAAATCGAAGAAGAACTGGCCGGAATGGAAGAAGAAGAGAAGAAGATGTTCCTGGAAGACCTCGGCATTGAGAAGGCAGGATTGGACCAGGTGGTACAAACGGCGTACGAAATGTTGGGATTACGGACGTTCTTCACTGTCGGAAAAGACGAAGTGCGCGCATGGACTTTCAAAGAAGGCACCAAGGCGCCGCAGGCGGCGGGCATTATACATACCGACTTTGAACGGGGTTTTATCAAGGCGGAGATTTACTCCTATGACGATTTGATGACCTACGGCAGCGAAGCCGGAATCAAGGAAGCCGGAAAACTCCGGATCGAAGGAAAAGAGTACGTTATGAAGGACGGAGACATCGTCTTCTTCCGTTTCAACGTATAAATCGTTTATAATAAAAGAAACACAGGAGGGGATTCCTATGAAATTACTTATCGCGATCGTATCGAACGATGACAGCTCGTCCGTCATCAGCGCTCTGACGTCGGAAAAATACCAGGTCACCAAACTTGCGACGACCGGCGGATTCCTCCGCGCGGGAAACACGACCCTGATCATCGGAACCGACGATGAAAAAGTGGAAGACGTTGTGTCGATCATCGGAAAAGAATCCTGCCGCCGCACCGAAGTGGTTCCGGCGACTGCGTCGTACGATGTCGGAAGATTCGCGACGTATCCGATCGAAGTCCAGGTCGGAGGCGCGACGATTTTCGTACTGAACGTCGAACAGTTCATCAAACTGTAGAAGATCGGATTGGAATGAAACCGTGTAGTTCACACGGTTTTTCTATTCCCGGACGCGCCGGGGGCTTGGTTGAAAAAGAGTCTTCCGGGATATTATAATGAAGGCGAAAGACAGAAACGGAGAACGGCTTTGAAAGACTTACTGTTGATAAATTTCTTTTCCAAAAATGAATCCGGCTATGTGGAACACTATTTGAAAAAGATCGAAGAGAATCACCTTTCCTACGACAGTATTTATTTTGAGCGTTACTCCAAGGATACCGTCGCAAAAGAGAACGAAATCCTGTTCAAGGAATATTGCCCGACCGGCGGAAGCCGTGTAAAAAAGATCGGGATCATGTCCCGGTATGCCTCGCTGGTACGCAAGGCGGCCGATCCGAAAAAGTACCGCGGGATCATCGTGTTTACGACGGTGCCGTCGATAATGCTGATGGACATTCTGACGAAGAAGTTTGACGGAAGATATATTCTGGACATCCGGGATTATACGCACGAGTCCATCTCCTTATATAAAAAGATGGTCGGAAAGATCGTAAAACATTCGTTCCGGACCGTGATTTCTTCCAAGGGTTTTTTGTCCTTCCTTCCGCCGAGCGATAAATACACCGTAGTTCATAATATCGGAAAAGGGTTCCGTGAAGCGGAAAAAGCCAGGGGATTCGGCCGGAAACCGGTCAATATCGGCTTTGTCGGGTCGATCCGGTATTATAAAGAGAATGTGAAACTGCTGGAACAGATGAAAAACGATCCGGACTACCGGTTGGTATATTACGGAACGACAACTTTGGACTGTGATCTGAAGTCCTATTGCGAAGAACACGGGATAAAAAACGCGGAATTCTTCGGAAGATACAACAATTCTGAGAAAGACGCCATCTACCAGAACATCGATCTTGTCAATTCCGTATACGGAACGGAAAGTCCGGAGACCGTGACCCTGACGCCGAACCGGTTATACGACGCGGCGCTGTATAAAATACCGATAGTTGCGTCCAAGGGAACCTTCCTGGCGGAACTGATTGAAAAGTACGGGCTGGGGTGCAGCGTGGATCTGGACAAAGAAAGCCTACCGGAAAAACTGAACACGTATATCAAGGACTTTTCCGCAAAGGAATTCACGGAATCCTGCGGGAAGTTTTTGGCCGATGTGCGCAAGGAAATGACAGAATTTG
>CACZNO010000255.1 GCA_902782505.1 uncultured Erysipelotrichaceae bacterium
AAGGAAGTCTACGCGATGTGCGCTCCGGCGACCGAAGGACAGTTCGGACCGGACATCTCCATGGCGTCGATCCGCAAGGCGTTAAAGACCATAGGGTTCGCGGATATGATCGAAGTCGGTTTGGGCGCGGATATGACGGCGGCATATGAAGCCGCGGAATGGTCGGAAGCGCGCAAGGAAGGCAAGAAGATGACGACTTCGTGCTGCCCGGCGTTTATTCAGCTGTTGAGAAAGCACTTCCCGAAACAGTTTGCGGAAAACATGTCGCAGGTCGTTTCGCCGATGTGCGCCGTTTCCCGCTATATCAAATATACGCATCCGGGCGCAGTGACCGTGTTCATCGGTCCGTGCATCGCGAAGAAGACGGAAGCTGTGGATCCCAGCGTTCCCGATAACGCGGATTACGCGATCACGTACGGGGAATTCACGTCCCTTCTGGCTTCGAAGGACGTGGAACTTGAACCGATGCCGGATGACGTACAGGAAGCTTCCGTATTCGGAAAACGCTTTGCCTCCGGCGGAGGTGTTGCGGCGGCCGTTATGGAAGTCATGAAGGAACGCGGCGAAGACACGTCGGATATCAAACTGCGCAAGGCAGCCGGAGGCATGGACTGCCGTACGGCGTTACAGCTTCTGAAACTCGGAAGACTGCCGGAGGACTTCATCGAGGGTATGATCTGTCCGGAAGGATGCGTAGGCGGACCTTCGCGCCATGTGGCGGTCAAGGAACTGACCAAAGCGCGTGAAACCCTGTTGTCCAAGGCGGATTCCCGCAATATTCTGGATAATCTGAAGAATTACCCGATGGGCGAATTCTCCATGAAACGCAATAACGAATAACCGGGGCTTCCCGGTTTTTCTGTCCCGTTTTTGTCCCTTATCAGAGACGGTTTTCGTGTACAATAAAATCATGAAGGAAAAAACACGCACCTACATCGCCATCGACCTGAAATCGTTCTACGCTTCGGCGGAATGCGCCAAAATCGGGGTCAATCCGTTAAAGACGAATCTGGTGGTCGCGGACGAATCCCGCACGGACAAGACGATCTGTCTGGCGGTTTCGCCTTCGATCAAAAGCTTCGGTATTTCCGGCCGGCCGCGTCTTTATGAAGTGAAGCGGGAAATCGCGCGCATGAACCGCGAACGGGAGAAAGCGTATGGGAAACCGTTACGGGGCAAGAGCGTCGATTTTGACGAACTGATGCGGGATCCTTCCAAGGAAATCGACTTCATGATTGCCGCGCCGCACATGGAAGAATACATGCGGACCAGTTCGAAAATCTATTCGATTTATCTGAAATACGCGGCCAAGGAAGATATTCATGTATATTCCGTGGATGAAGTTTTCATCGACGCCACGGAGTACCTGCACGCCTACGATAACGATCCCCATAAGATGACGATGACGATGGTGCGGGATGTGCTGGAGAACACCGGAATCACCGCGACCGCCGGCATCGGCACGAATCTGTATCTGGCGAAAGTCGCGATGGATATCGTCGCCAAGCACATGGAACCCGACCAAGACGGCGTAAGGGTGGCAGCGCTGGATGAAATGAGTTACCGCCGGCAGTTATGGGCACATACGCCGATCACGGATTTCTGGCGCGTCGGACGGGGATACAGCGAGCGTCTGGCAAAACACGGCATGTATACGATGGGCGATATTGCGCGCTGTTCGGAAGATTACGAAGAAATCCTGTACAAGGAATTCGGCGTCAACGCGGAACTTCTGATCGATCATGCGTGGGGATATGAATCCTGCACGATGAAGGATATCAAGGCCTACAGACCTTCCTCCAACAGCCTCGGTTCCGGACAGGTGCTGCCGGAACCCTACAGCTATGAAAAGGCGAAACTGATCGTCAAGGAGATGATCGATCAGCTGGCGATGGATCTGGTCGAAAGAGGCTGGGTCTCTTCGCGGTTTGATTTGTCGATTCATTATGACATCACATCGGAATCTTCCGCGGATACCGTGGTGTCGGATTATTACGGACGGAAAGTGCCCAAACCCGCGCACGGCGTCATCAAGCTGAAACATCCGTCTTCCTCTTCGAGCGTATTGGTGCGCGAGGCGGAACGGTTATATGAACGCATTGTGAATCCGGGCTTTTTTGTCCGCCGGATCTTTGTGACCGCGATGGACGTCACGCGGGATGAACCCCCGACGGAACCGGTGTATGAACAGTTCGATCTTTTCCATGATCCGGAACAGGAAATCAAAGAACAGAAGGAAACGGAAAAAGAACGCCGGAAAGAACGGGACGCACAGGAAGCGATTCTGAAGATCCAGAAACGCTTCGGCAAGAATAAAGTCGTACGCGGCATGAACCTGGAGGAAGGCGCGCGTACCATGGAACGCAACAACCAGATCGGAGGACACCGTAAATGAGAAACCCCGATATCCGGAAATACGAAGATCTTCTGGATCATCCGCGGCATGAATCCAAGGCGCATCCGAAGATGCCGCAAATCGACCGCGCGGCGCAGTTTTCTCCGTTTGCGGCCTTATCCGGTTTTGACGCGATGATCCTGGAAGAAGGAAGAGAGACCCTTTCCCGCACGGAATTGACGCCGGCCGACGCCGAGCGGCTCAACGATTTCTTCGCACGCCTGGAAGCCGGCGAATCGGTTTCCCGTACGGTCCGCGTTACGTATTTTGAAGATGACGCGCTAAAGGACGGAGGAATGTATAAAATCAAAACCGGAGAGCTTAAACGTGTCGATCCCGCAAAGCGCGTGCTGATCTTCCGGGATAAAACAGTGATATCCTTCGAGGATCTGATCAACATTGAAGAATCTCTTAATATTGAAGAGCCCGGCTTTTGAGGAAGCCGGGTTTATGGTATAGTACAGAATGTTTGGAGGTACAGTCATGATTATCGGTGAATTCGCGGATGTATTCCCGCCGGAACTGGACGGCGTCGGCATGGTTGTCAACGCCTATTGCGACACCTTTACCAAACAGGGTAAGGACACGATTTACTATATTGCGCCGGAAAACCCCAACTATCACGAAAAAAAGAGTTATCCGGTGATCAATTACGCAAGCCTTCCGATGCCGAAAGAGGCGTATCGCGTAGGTTTGCCGGGGGTGGATCCCGCTTTATACGCGCAGTTATACAACAAGAAATTTGATGTCGTACATGCGCACAGCCCGTTTACCGCGGGGCATTATGCGGCCTATGTCGCCATGACGCGCCATATTCCGCTGATCGGCACTTTCCACTCGAAATACTACGATGACTTTCTGGCCAAGACCGGAAGTGAATTTCTGGCAGATCTCGGAACGAAGTACGTGGTGGACTTTTTCAATATGTGCGACGAGGTGTGGGCGGTCAACGAGGCGACCGCGCAGGTATTGCACGATTACGGATTTGAAAAAGAAATCATCGTCATGCCCAACGGCACCAATCTCTGGTATCCGACGGACAAAGACAAAAAAGACGCCGAGGAACGTTTCGGTTTGGGAAACGGGAAGGTGCTGTTGTTTGTGGGACAGCACAACTTCAAGAAAAACACGCGGCATATCATTGAAGCATTGAAGATTTACGCGGATACCGGTGCGGATTTCCGGATGGTATTTGCCGGACAGGGACCGGACGCGGAAGCCATGAAACAACTGGTGCAGGATCTCGGACTGACAGACCGGGTTTCCTTCCTGGGACATATTCTGGACCGGAAGGTCTTGATGGGGCTCAATGCCCGCGCGGATCTTCTCGTGTTC
>CACZNO010000256.1 GCA_902782505.1 uncultured Erysipelotrichaceae bacterium
GCCGAAGGATTCCAGATCCTCTCGTTTGCGCTGTACGCTTCCGCGTCCGTCTATTACGCGGATGAACGGATGAGCATAGAAGACAAAGCGACCGGGCAGGGATGGATGGCTTCCGCTGCGGCAGCCGGCGGGGCGATCGGAAATTTCGCCGGCGGAGTGGCCAACGATCACTTCGGCGTTGCGGGATTGTTATGGACCGCCATCGGGGCGACGGTTATCGGGGCGGTATTATGCGTTATTTCCCGGCAATTGGAAAAGAGGACCCCGCAGGATCCTCTTCCGTAAGTCTTATTTCAGATGATAGAGTTTGGTGTATTTGTCTTCAAGATACCGGAAGTAGTATTCCGAATTGAAGCGTTCACCGGTTGCCAATTCCAGCACGTCCTCCGCGTCATAACGGTTTCCGTAGCGGTGGACGTTTTCTTTTAACCAGTCGGTGATCTCGTTGAACCGGTCTTCTTCCATCAGCCTGTCGACGTCGATCTGTTCGCGCATTTTCGCGTAGAACTGTGCGGAGAAGGCGCTTCCCAGCGCGTAAGTCGGGAAGTAACCGAATAAACCGTCCGCCCAGTGCACATCCTGTAAGATGCCTTCATTGGCGGTTTTTGCGGAAACGCCGAGGTATTTTTCGTACATTTCATTCCAGGTCTTGTCTAGGCCTTCCGTGGAGATCGTGCCGTTGAATAAGCCTTTTTCCAGCTTGTAGCGGATCATGACGTGAATCGGGTAGGTCAGCTCATCGGCCTCCGTACGGATCAGGGACGGAGAGGAAGCGTTGATCGCGTCGACGAACTGTTCGGCCGTGACTTTGCCCAATTGTTCCGGGAACAGTTCCTGTAACACCGGGTAAATGGGTTTCCAGAACGGCAGAGATCTTCCGAGATAGTTTTCCAATAAGCGGCTTTGGGATTCGTGAATACCCGAAGACATGCCGGCGCCCAAAATATTTCCGTCGTATTTCGGATCGACCTGATGGCCGTAGTATGCGTGTCCGACTTCGTGGATCGTGCTTAACGGCGCCGAGGAAACGTTGTCCGGAATATAGCGGGTCGTGGTGCGGGAATCATTCGCGCAAATGGTCACGGTGAAGGGATGTTCGGTTTCCCCGAGATAGCACCAGTCTTCATCATAGTGCAGGTATTTGACCAAACGCTTCATGAAGGCGCGCTGTTTGTCCACGTCGTAATTCTGTGTCAGGAAGGAAGTGTCCACCGGTTTGGCGGCGACGACTTTCTTGATCAGGGGTACTAAGCGCTTTTCCACGTCGTCAAAGAATTTATCGAACTTTTCGATGTCCATGCCCGGCTGGTAGTCATTCAGAAGTTCGTCGTAGGTGGTCTTTTCGGAATGACGGTAGGAAACTAACTTCCGCGCGGATTCGATCATCTGTTTCAGATACGGCTCAAACGGCGCGTAATCGTTTTCCATGCGGGCCTTGTACCAGGCGTTGTAGGATGCGTTGTTCAGGTTGGAATAAGCTACGTATTCTTCTTTCGGAACCGAAACGATTTTCATTGCGTCATGGTAGTAACACTCGCATTTGCGCTTGGTTTCCGCATCCGTTTCAGGATCTTCCAGAAGATCTTTCAGAAGGGCAATGATCTTCGGATCCACCGAAAGATCGAACACTTCCCCGGAAAGATACGCCGCGCGCTCGTCCCGGAATTCCGCGCCGGCGGCAGGGGCGACGGTCATCTTGTCGTAGCTTAATACGGCGAGGACCATGGAATACGCGGAGGTTTTCCATTCCCATTGTTTCAAGAGTTCCAGTTTTTCGTTGTGTGTCATAAATACCTCATTTCTAATCTATTTGGACGCGCCGTAGACATCCGCGTAGGGGCGGATGTTTTCGGTGGCGTACACGTAATATCCGTTGTAGGAAACCAAGTCGTTCCGGTCCGGCTTATCGGAGTCGTCATAGACCCAATAGGCGCCGATCTGGTCTTCGTGGGACGCGTTATAGGCTTCGATCATGCGGATCCCGTCTTCTAACGGCAGCACGAACAACGCCGTGGAAAGGCAGTCCGCGATTCCGGAATCCTTTGTAAGGACGGTGACGCTTCGGACGTTGCGGGCGCATTCGAGGGTAAAAGGATCCATGATGTGGCTGTACATCACGCCGCCGGATGTGTAGTAGCGCTGGTAATCGCCGCTGGTCACCAAGGACATTCCTTCGCTTAAGTAGAAGGTTCCGGCATAGGAAGACGGATCGTTGGGGGCGCTGACGCCGATCGACCATTTGGCGCCGTCGGGTTTCGGCGCAAGGATCCGTACGTTTCCGCCGCCGTTGACGGCGCCGGAGCCCAGAATTCCTTCGTCCAGATAGTATTTCGCCAGAAGTTCGCACGCGAATCCTTTTGCGATACCTCCGACATCCAGCATCACGCCCGGATCATCCACATAGACCGTGTGATTTGCCTCGTCAATGATCACATGACTCCATCCGTCCGTTACCCGCACGGCTTCCAGTTCTTCCTTAGAAGGAACCGCGGGATCCATATTGCCGTTTTCATTGGCCGAAATGCCTTGGGTACGGTAGTTATGCCAGATTTCCATGGCTTTTCCGGCTGTTACGTCAAACGCGCCGCCCGAAAGATCGTAGAACTCTTTCGCCAGCTTCAATAGATCGATCAGGACCGGATCCACGGTGACGGGCTTGATTCCGGCGTTATCGTTGATCGTTTTGATGTTGGCTACCCCGTCATAGGTATGATACTTGTCAAATAATTGATTGTAGTAGGAAAGGAGTTCTTCGAGTTTCGCGAAACTCCGGTCAAAATCCTTTTCGCTTTTCGCATAGCCGATCAGCGTAAAGGAAGTGTCAAAACCGGCTGTGATCGTCAGTTGGCTGTACTTTTCCCATCCCGGTTTTTTACATCCGGCAAGAAGGGCCAAAACAAGCACAATACAGAGAAATCCTTTTTTCATACAGTTCACCTTGGTACAGTATAACACAGAAAAAACACAAATCTGTGTCAGAAAGTCGATAACTTGTGAAATCCTATGATATAATGTCAAAGTTAGTTCAAGGGAGGGGTATAGAATGTCTCTAGACACGAAACCTAAAGCCAAAAAACCGGCGCCTGTTGAAGAACCCTTCAAGTGGGATCCGGCAAATTTGGAAATGACCGCTGTCTTAGGGGTGCTGTTCGTGATCTCGATGGTGCTGCAGTTTATGAACCACGGGATCAAAAACGTACTGCATTGCGTATTGCTGCTGTTATGTTCCGCAGCGACCGCGCTCCTGGCAGAAGGCCTTTGGGGAAAACTTGTTTGCAAGAAAAATCCGTTCCGGTATGCGCTGGAACAATACGGCTGGATTACGTCGCTGATTCTGGTCCTGCTGGTACCGGCGAAGACCGGCGTCTATCCGATCGTGATCGGTACGCTTTTCGCAGTGCTGTTTGTCAAGCAGTTCTTCGGCGGATACAAGTTCAGCGTATTCCATCCGGCATCTGCCGGCGCGGCGATCCTGTTCATGTATCTCGGGAACACTTCGGCGAAGGACGTCGTCACGTCCGCTTCACCGGTTGCGGAGATCGCGAAGACCTACGGATGGCTGATCGTCAAACCGGATTTGCGGGATAAACTCTTAACACCGTTTAACGGACTGTTCGGGTTGTTCTTAGGAAAATATGACACGGGCATCGGCACGGTATCCGCGGCGGCAATTCTGCTGGCGGGCATTTATCTTGTCATCCGCAAGCGCATTGACTGGAAAACGCCGGTAACGTATCTTTGCGGCGTATTCGTACTGACCGGTTTGATCGGTATTTTACGCGGTACGGGGATCTGGTATCCGTTATTCCATCTTCTGGCGGGAAGCACGATGTTCACGGCGGTCTTCTTATTGACCGATCCGGTGACCGGGTCGAAAACCACGTACGGTAAGATCCTGGTCGCGTTGGGCGCGGCGTTACTGACCGTATTGATCCGCGTGAAAGGGGATCTGGCGGAAGGCACCGTGTTCGCGGTGTTATTCATGAATATGCTGACGCCGTGGATCGATTCCGTTACGGAAAAGAAAGAGAATCCGAAAAACAAGATCGCGGCGAACCGTCCGCTTTTGATCACGGCGATCACGCTGGTCGCATCCCTGATGATCTGCGGATTCATGGCGCCGTCCTTACAGGCAATCGAACCGGCGGAACCGGTGGAAATCCCGTTCCTGAACCCGGATAAACCGCAGGTTCTCGGCGCGGATTACTCCGACTTTGAACCGGTGATCCTGGACAAGGCGGAAGACGGAACCAAGACGGTATACACGGTGGAAGCGTGGGGCTATGCGCTGGAACACTCGCAGAATCCGGCCAAGACCAAGAACATCTTCAAGGTAACCGTGGAAGACAAGAAGGTCGTTTCCGTGGAATACGTGGAATTCCACGATTCGGAATATATCGGCGATGACACGATGAAGCCGGAATTCCTGGTTCAGTTCAACGGAATGGATCTCACCAATGAAGAATCCTCGGTCGATTCGGTCACCGGTGCGACATTCACATCCAGATCGGTCATGGCGGGTGTCAATGCGGTCATGCAGGATCTGAAGGAGGCGGGAGAATGAAAAAAATTCTGAAACTGGCGTTATTCCTGGGGTTCGTCGCGGCTTTCGCGGCAACTGCCCTGACCGTCACCAACAACATCACTTCTCCGATCATCAATGAGCGCGAAGTCGCGAAAGACCGCGCCGGTCTGGAAACTCTGGTCCCGGGCGGACAATTCACCAAAGAAGAAGTCACGGGAGATTTCCACGGCTACATCGACGCGATTTATAGCGCAGGAGACGGGAATTATATCTACAAGCTGAAAGTCAACGGATACGGCGGCGTGGGTTCCATCACGTATCTGGTTCTGTTTGACAAGGAAGGAACCGTGACCGGTTATACCGTGACCCAGC
>CACZNO010000257.1 GCA_902782505.1 uncultured Erysipelotrichaceae bacterium
GTTTCCAGATCCATTTTGGTCTGGGACGGCGCAAAGTAATCCGCCTCGGTATACTGCGGTTTCTTCTCGGGTTCCGTAACGATTTCCGGTGCCTTCGCTTCTTCCTTCGCGGTGATGACCGCCGGTTTTTTCTTTTCCGGCACGGTCTGTCCGTCCAATGTGATCAGACCGCCTTTTTCTTTTCTGAGCATATCCATATACTCGGAAACCGGAATATCGGTCGCGGTCATCTTCTGATCTTTCGTCAAAGAGATGACCTGTTCCTTGGGACGTCTTGCTTCCTGTTCCCGTAAACGGATATCCTGGATTTTTTCCTTGGTGATTTCCACGGTGCGGATCGAACCCTGACGGACCTTTTCACCGAACATGCGGAAATACTTGCGGTCTACGATCAGGAACACCGCCAGTAACAGCAGCAATCCCGCAATAATCAGGGAACCCGTATAATCCGCAAGCGAACTGGCCGCGAAATACAATCCCGCGCCGATAATACCGCCCAGCGGATTGACATTGGAGCCTTCCGTGAAAATCGCGTCCTTTTTCGCCATAAACGCATCCAGGGCTTCTTTTCCCACCGCATGATCTGCCGGAATCGCCAGCAGCATCAGGATGGCGATCATCGCGATCACGATGCCCATATAAATCCGGTTGGAAAGATCAATGTAGCGCATGCTGAAAATCAGCCAGATGCCGTAAAGAATCATCAGAAGGAATACTACGATGTAAAACTTGCCGAAAAGAAACATGGTGACCTGCGTCAGTTTCACGCCTAACCATCCCTTGTAGAGAAGCGCGATCAAACCGACCGCGATCAAAATCACGGAGATGAAATACCGAGAAACTTCCGGATTCAGTTTTCGTTTCGGCGCATCGCTCTTCACGGTTTTCTTCGCGGGAGCCTTTTTGCGCGTTGTGGTCTTTTTCTTTGCTGCCATTCTAATAGTCACCCGAAGGATCCACATTGATTTCCAGGATCGCCGGCAGGATCATCGGTCTCTTGCCGGTTTCCCTCAATACATATCTTTGGATCTTCTCCCGCGCTTCCACACGGGCCTTTAAGTTGTCGTACGTACCGTTTTCCACATTGGACACAATGATGTCTTCCATCATCACCGCAATGTTTTTCACGATGTAATCCGCGTCTTTCAGATAGAATACGCCGCGGGACTGGATATCCGGCCCGCCGATGATGCGCTTGGTCTTGAAATCGCATACGATTCCGATCACGATCACCCCGTCGGTCGAAAGACTCTCACGGTCTTTCAATACGAATCCCGCAACGTCGAGGTTATCATCGCCGTCGATCAGGATTTCATCCAGCGGAATATCCTGCGTGCAGCTCTTGAGATTTCCCTTTTCAAAGTACGCAACCTGTCCGTTATCCAGCAAGACGATCTTATCCGGCATAATTCCCATCTCGGTTGCCAGATGCGCGTTCGCCAGCATCGCCCGGTATTGTCCCTTTACCGGAATATAGTATTTCGGCTTGAACAGGTACATGATGGTCTTCAGATCTTCCGCCGAGGCATGCACAGTCTTGATCGTATGCGGGTTCATCGTCACCAGCGTCACATCTTCGCGGTACAGTTCGTTTTCCATGATACCGGCTTCAATTTCCGTACCCGGCACGATCGGCGCCGCGACGATGACGGTATCCTCCGGACGCAGTTCGATCGTCGGATCTTCCTTCATCGCGATACGGTTCATGCAGCGGAAAGCTCTGTGCCCCTGTCCGGTAACCAGAATCACAATGTTGTCCAAGGAATTGCTGAAAGATGCGGACGGTAATTCCACTCCTTCCGGCAAACGGTAATACCCGAGATCTTCCTGGATCCGGATCATTTCCTTCATATCTTCGTTGTAGAAATACACGCGCTTCTTCAATTTCGCGCACAGTTCGATGATTTCCCGGATCCGCGAGAAATTCTGCGAATACGCACAGATGATGATTCTGCCGGGAGCTTCGTTCATCGCCGGCTCAATAAACCCGGTCACTCTATGACTCGGTGAAGTATACCCGCTCTGCGTTGCGCAGGACGATTCGGTCATCAGCGCGAGAACGCCTTTATGTCCGATATCGGCTAATTCCGCGATATCGCAGCGGTAACAGGGGTCCGCATTGTCGTTTTCCAGGATGAATTCCCCCGCGAACACGACATACCCCTGATCGGTTTCAATAGCCAGACCGAAGTTGTCCGCAATCGAATGCGTCATGCCGAAAGAACGCATACGGATGTTTCCGATGACAAATTCCCCGGAGCGTTTGATCCGGTGAATGATCGGATTCTTGATACCGGATTTCTGCAGGGTTCTTTCCAGCAGTTCCGCGGTCAAAGGCGCGGTGTAAATCGGTACGTTCATCTGTTTCAGAAGATACGGCACCGCCCCCATTACATCGTAATGAGCGTGGGTGATCACGATCCCTTTGAAACGGTCTTTATTCTTTTCCAGATAGGAGAAATCGGGAATGATGATTTCAATCCCGAGCTGGTTGGAATCGGGAAACCGGATTCCTGCGTCGATGGCAATGATGCCCTGTTCCATTTCCACGCAGTACATATTGCGTCCGGATTCATCCAATCCGCCGAGTGCAAATATTCTGACGCTCACGTTCTACCTCCTTCTATTGATGATAGTCTATTCTGTTTTTATACAAGTATTATACCTGCTTGCCGTCCAATGTCCAAGATTTCGCGTCGAGGATCTTCACCTGCACAAGATCTCCGGCCTTGACGTCATGCGGTTCAAAGTTCACTAATTTCATCGTTCCGGTGTATCCCGACCAGATCGATCCGTTCTTGCGCGAAGGTCCTTCCGCCAGAACTTCCACGGTTTTTCCGATATATTCTTCGTTGTGTTTCTTTCCCCAATACGAAACTCTTTCATTCAGACGCGCCAGCCGTGATGATTTGACATCTTCGGGAATCTGGTCTTCCCGTTTGGCCGCCGCCGTTCCCTTACGCGGGGAATACGCGAAAGTGAAAGCCGAATCAAAGCCGCATGCGTCGTACAGTTCCAGCGTCTTTTCGAAATCTTCTTCCGTCTCACCAGGGAATCCCACGATAATGTCCGTGGAAAAAGAAGCTTCCGGACGTACGGCTTTCAGTTTGCGGAATAACGCAAGGTATTCCGCTGCGGTATATCTTCGGCCCATCATGCGCAGGATCTCATCGCTTCCGGACTGCACCGGCAAATGGAAATACGGCATGATGTTCGGATAGTCACGGATGGCTTCGATCATCGCGTCGGTGAAATCCCAGGGATGCGAAGTCATGAAACGCACCCGTTCGATACCGGTTTCCGCGGTCTTTTTCAATAGTCCTGCAAACCCGTCCGGATCGCCGAAATCCTTTCCGTAAGCATTGACGTTCTGCCCTAACAGCATCACTTCCTTACATCCGTTTTCCTTGAGTTTCCTTACTTCGCAAAGAATGTCCTCCGGCAAGCGGCTGCGCTGTTTGCCGCGGGTAAACGGAACGATGCAATACGTACAGAATTTGTCGCAGCCGTCCATGATCGACACATAGGCTTTGTATTCTTCTTTGCGTTTAAGCGGAACGTTCTCGTAGATTTTTCCTTCTTCGGAGAATACTTCGATGTACGGCTTCTTCGCGTTCATCGCTTCCTTCACGAGATACGGTAACCGCACCATGTTATGCGTTCCGAAGATAAAGTTGACTTCCGGCCAGGTCTTGCGGATCTTCTCCACGATCGAAGGCTGCTGCATCATGCATCCGCCGACGCCGATCATCACATTTCTTCCGTGTTCCTTATCGTGCTTCAGGATGCCGATCTCGCCGAACACCTTGTCTTCGGCGTTCTCCCGGATCGCACAGGTATTTAACAACACCAGATCGGCCTTATCGATATCCGGCGCGCTGACAAACCCGATCTGTTCCAGGATGCCTGCCATCATTTCGGTGTCGTGGAAGTTTGCCTGGCAGCCGTAAGTGCGGATATAGTATGTTTTCCCGTTTCCCAACGCAAAATATTCCGCCGGAAGATCCATGGCGGCACGTTCAATGACAGTCGGCTCCTTGGTGCGTTTCTGAGCCTGTTTGAGATCGGGCAGCTGATTTTGTTTCATAAATTCATGTACTTAAAAAAACCAAGCTTTTGCTTGGCTTTCTGTTATTCGACTGTAATCGCTTCTACAGGGCAGGCGCTTTCGCAAGCACCGCAGTCGATGCAGACATCCGGATCGCACTGCGCGCATCCTTCATCCGTAACAGCGATCGCTCCTACCGGGCAACCGGCCTCGCAAGCTCCACATCCAATACACAGACTCTTATCAACTACTGCAGGCATATTGATCACTCCTTTACTTCACGACCGTATTATATCATAAACAAGTGAAAATCAATCATTTTTCAACGAAAAAAGCGATTACTCGCTTTACTTCGCTCCACAGTTCGGGCAAAGACGATGCGGGAGCTTGTATTCACCGCAATTCGCACATTTCACTAACGTCGGTGCCGCTAACTTGTAATGTGTTCTGCGTTTCGCCTTTCTCGTCTTGGAAACTCTTCTCTGTTGTACTGCCATATCATCCGCCTCCTAATCTTTCGTTTTTAATTCCATCAGCTTCGCCATCCGGGGATCGATGCGGTTTTCCTTGGACCGCGCATAGTCTTCTTCACGGATGACTTCCCATCCGTCCCCTTTCGGGTAATCAAGAATTCCTTCCCGGACAACCTTCAACGGAATATCCTGATAGATCAACCGTAGTACGACGGGGTCCGTATCCAGTACGTTGGACAGAACCGGATAGACATCCGGATCTTCCGAATTCCCGAAGACCAGTTCGACATCTTCCTCGAAGTCAAACGGAAGATCTACATCTTCCCATGTGACGTCGCACGGTACGACCATCTCTCCCCGTACTTTCAGTTTCAGGTAAAGATGTCCGTTTCCCGCGTCATACGTACCTTCACCGTTTACGTAAGTCTTACGGATTTTGCGTATCCGCGGATACTCTTCCAGAAGACTTTCGTCGAATGCAGGTTCGTCTTTGAATACAAGATGACCATTGGATAACCCGGCCAGATCTCTTTTTGAAAACTTCACTCTAACACCACCCAGCGTTAAGCATTCATAATTTTACGCATCGATTCGTTGAATGTCAATATAAGAAACTTCCAACCTGAACGAAATTACCGTGCGAGTTTGGAAATGGCGTTCTTCGCCGCTTCCTGTTCGGCTTTCTTTTTGCTGGATCCTTTTCCGACACCCAATACCACATCTTCCAGCACCGCTTCCACCGTGAATAACGGATCGTTGCTGGTACCTTCGGTTTCGACCACCCGGTAAACAAGGTTGTCCCGGCGGTCGGACTGTACATATTCCTGTAAACGGCTCTTGTAATTGATGACACCGGTTTTTTCGGGCGTTTCCAGGATCGGCTTGATCATGCGGTCCAGAAACTGCGACGCCGCGATATATCCCGCGTCCAGATATATGGCTCCCAGAACGGCTTCAAACGCATCCGCAATCACAGAGTCGCGGTCCCGTCCGCCGGTCTTTTCCTCTCCGATGCCGAGTTTCAGATATTCCGGCAATCCGATCTTGCGGGAATACCCGGCCAGCGCTTTTTCGCATACCAGCTGCGCTCTGTACGTGGTCATCGTTCCTTCCGGCAGTTCCGGTTTCAGCCGGAACAGATGGTCCGCAGTCCAGATCTGCAGCACCGAATCCCCCAAAAACTCGAGTCTTTCGTTATCGTGACGGTTTTTTGCCTTGTGCTCATTCAAATACGACGTATGGGTGAAGGCGTCTTCGTAGTATTTCTTGTTTTTCCACGGCACACCGAGCTCCGTCAGCCAGTCATATACCGTCATCGCAATTCTTCCTTCACTTTCTCCGTAACGTCTTCCTTCACCACGCGGTATAACTGAAGGATCGCGTTGTAGACCGCTTCTTCTTTGGAATTACCGTGCGCCTTGATGATCGGTTTGTTCAATCCCGCGATCAGCGCGCCGCCGTACTGGTTGGGATCCAACAGACCCTTGACCTTCTTAACGGCGCCTTTGATGATCAGTGCACCGATCTTGGTAAGGAATCCCGAATTCATCAAAGCGTCCTGAATGCTTCCCATCAAGAAGGACGCGGTTCCTTCGATGGCCTTTTCCAGCACGTTTCCGGAGAAACCGTCCGCAATCACCACGTCATATTTTCCGCTGAAGACCTTATTGGGTTCCACGTTCCCCGCAAAATTCAGGTTTTCCGCTTCCTTTAAAAGACGATAGGCTTCCTGATGGGTTTCATCGCCTTTATGCGCTTCCTTGCCGATATTCAGCAATCCGATCCGGGGATCTTTTACGCCGCGCACCGCTTTCATGTACGCCTTTCCGATCACCGCGAAATTCAACATCTGTTCTGCCGTGCACGAAGCGTTCGCGCCGGTATCCAGTAACGCAAACGGTTCGCCGGTTTTCGTGGGAATCATGCACAGAATCCCCGCGCGCTCCACCGGTTCCGCGGTCTTGACCAGAAGACTTCCGGCGGATAATAACGCGCCGGTCGATCCCGCCGATACCACGCCGTCCGCTAATCCTTCCTTAAGATCCGTCACCGCGCGCACCATTGAGGAATCCTTCTTGCGTCTTACCGCCAGAGGACCGTCGTCCATCTCCATGACTTCCGTCGTCGGCACGACCGTCACATGTTCGATTCCTTCCAGCGCAGCCAATGCCTCTTTATCTCCGTATACACGGATTTCCGCATCATAATCCCGTACAAAACGCTTTACCGGTTCGATAAATACCGACGGTCCCTTGTCCGAACCCATTGCGTCAATTGCCAGAATCATTTCCATCACCTCTTTATAACGGCACTATTCTACCACATTCCCCGTCACTTAGGAATTCTCCTGCCCTTTTAACCAGGCGATTTCTTCCCGGTATCCCGCCAAATCATCCCAGGGCGTTTCGAGATAACAGGGAATCCCCTTCAGCCGCGGTTCGTTTAAAACATTCCGGAAGGTCTCGTAACCGAGATATCCCTTGCCGATTTTTTCGTGACGGTCCTTGTGCGATCCGCAGGGGTTTTTCGAATCGTTCAAATGTAACGCCTTAAGTCTTTCTAACCCGATCACCCTGTCAAATTCGTCCAGAACGCCGGAAAGATTTTCCCGGATGTCGTATCCCGCGTCCCACACATGGCAGGTATCCAGACAAACCCCGAGTTTTTCTTTTCTTTCCGTAAGGTCAAGGATCTCCCTGATTTCCTCAAACGTTTTCCCGACTTCCGAACCTTTGCCGGACATCGTTTCCAATAACACGCACGGCGCGGTGTTTTCGTTAATCATTTCATTCAGGAGTTCCGCGATCAGGGGAATTGCTGTCTTTGCGCCTTGGCCTACATGGGAACCGGGATGGAAGTTATAAAGACTCATCGGAAACAAGGACAGATGTTCCAGGTCTTCCTTCATCGCGCGTCTTGCGAAATCCCGCACGGAATCCTTGTCCGAACAGGGATTCAGCGTATAGGGGGCATGCACCAGAAACGTTTTTATTCCATGGGTTTTCATATAATCCAGGAAAAACCGGTTATCTTCTTCCGTCATCTTCAAGGCTGCGCCTCCCCGCGGATTGCGGATAAACATCTGCGCGGTAGTCGCGTTTACTTCCTCCATGCGTCCCGAAAGCTCCCGGAAACCGCCGGAAAACGATAAATGACATCCTACCGGGCGCATGATTTCTTCCTTTCCAGCGAATAGGGATCTTCTCCCTTGCGGAATAATTCCATCATCTCCGCCCCCAGGAAAACCGGTTCATCGATCGGCGTCATTTCTTCTCTTTTAAACCAGCGCGCTTCCGACAGTTCACATTGATCCGCCTTAACTTCTTCGCCTTCTTCCGCTTCCGCGAAAAAACCGATCAGGATCCCGGAATCAAATCCCCACGGCAGCGATTTATAGTACCGCAGGTTTTTTACCCGGATCCCGACTTCTTCCCGGATCTCGCGGACTAACGTATCCGCAGCGGTTTCCCCGATCTCCATGAAACCCGCGACGACCGCGTATCCCTGGTATTCTCTTCCGGCATACTTTGTCAGAAGGATCTTATCGTCCCGGATGATCGCCGCGACACATGCCGGGGAAATCACCGGATATACCGTGTTTCCGCATTGCGGGCAGACCAGCGCGCGTTCTTTTTCGCTGTCTTTCATCAGCGATCCGCATTTTCCGCAATAACGGTGGTTCTTATACCATACCGAAAGATGATAGCCGGTCGTACCCGCGAAACAAAGATCGTGCGGCTTCATCGTGCGCAAGACAAAGTTACTGACGTAGTCATATCCCCGCAAAGACAACTCTTCTTGGGAATCCCAAAGGAAAAACCGTTCTTCATCAATGGAAAAAAGATAGCGCATCGGACCTTGGAGATCGCCTATCCGCGGCAATTCCACCGCTCCGTCGTTGCGGAATGTCATGAAGATTTTTCCCGGTTTATAGGCCAGAAGTCTGTCCTGCGGCCGCGGTTCACAGTGTCTCACGGTCTTGTCAAAGTGTTTATCGCCGATATCGTTGATCATGGATGCGTACCCCGTCTTTCGCTCTTATGCGGATTATAGCACACAAAAAAGATCTCTGTCTTTCCGGCAAAGATCTTCCTTTCGCTCATTCAAACCCGAAGAACTCCTTCAGGCCTTTCTTTTCTTTCAGAATTTCCGCCGTGAATCCGTAATGAAGCGCGGCTGCCAGAGTCACGACGTTTTCCAGGAATTCATCGTACGGCAATGCGAACCATTCTTCCGGAATATCCCGGCGGATCGTCCCTCCGTCATTATGGCCTCCGCCCCACCACCAGGCTTCATCCAGTTCGGCTTCGTAGGTTCCGTCATCCATCTTGTTGAAGGCGTACCAGGACGCCCATTCCCGCATGCCTTCCGGGGTATGGGGTCCCTCGTGATGCGGCGCGTCGTGGCTAAGCGGCGAATAGTCTTCGTCGCCTTTTTTCGCCGAGCGGCGGTAGACCGAATAACGCTCGCCGGTTTCCTTCGATTCGCGTTCCAGCAAGAAGTCAGCGTTTTCGTATAGGATTTTCTTTCTTCCCGGTACGCGGTTTTCTTCCTTGATCAGGCTCTGCAGGAATTTCGACGGCACTCCTTCTTCCGCGTCTTTGTCCAATCCGAACGGTCTTAATTCCTTCAGAAGATCTTCCTTCATACCGTACGCGGCGTTATAGGACCTTGATCCGTCGCTGAAAATGTAATAACACCCGACAATTTGTCCGCGGTAATACACCGTATAGTTATCTTCTATATATCTCATGGCTTACACCTTTCCTTATTCCGGATTCCGCAGAAGATCCGCCAGTGCCCAGAATCCTTCCGCTTCCTTTTCGCTTAACGCCTGTTCTTCCCAGATGCGGTACGAAGATCCGTCCGCATACCGGAGGGAGATCTTGACGGTATCCCCGTCCAATACGTGGTTTTCCCCGTCCGGCCTTTTCGAAGCGCCGATCAGATCATAGGTGACGATCAGGGATTCCGCTTTTTCAAAAAGATCCTTTCCGGCAGGCTTCAGAGATGTTTTCTCCTTCGCATTCCAGGTTTCCTGTTCGGAACGGTACAGTACCGGATTTCCTTTTTGGTCGTAACGCAATTCCACGGTAGAATGACCGCCCCGCATGCCGCCGGCACACGTATATTCCACGGACACTAAGCCTTCCTTCGGCTCATAGCCGGGTTTCCCGCTCCGGTTTTTAAACAACAGGAACCATAAACACACGCCCGCGAAAAGGCACACCGCCAGGATAACGATCAATATATTTGTTTTATTCCAAGATTTCATGCGTGCACCTCCGTATATTCATTGTACCGGCAAACGCGGAGCCGTACATCCTCCGGTAAGACAGTCTATAAGACAAAATCGTCCGTTACGGCTTCGCGCAATTTCCAGATCCGTACGGAAACGTCGCCTTCACACTTCCAGCCATGTTCGCTTTCTTCCGGGAATACACGGGAAGTAAACACCGCGTCTCCGTCGTTTACGAAGATTTCCACGGAACTATGGTCGATGAAGATCCGTAAATGCGCCAGGTTGTGACCGAGATTGCGGGTCCTGGATTCCCCGAGTCCGATATTGAAACGCTTGCGCATGGAACTGCGGTCGATCAATAGATCCTTGGTTCTATAGTCAAACGAAATCGTCATTCCGCCGTTTCCGTCTTCGTCCGTAAACAGGGACAGTTTCAGATCTTCCCCGCGGTTGATGAATTCCATTTCGCACGCGCCGGGCAGTTTTCCCGTACGCATATCCGCTTCCTCGATCCGAAGCTTCCGCAATCCTTCGAGCGGACGCTGGATCAGCCTTCTTCCCCGCACGGTGAGCTCTCTTGGCATCGTAAGGCATCCGGCCCATTCCTCGTCATCGGTCGGATATTCCACATCCGGTAATCCCATCCACGCGACCAGGATCGCCTTATCGTCTTTGGTCAAGGCCGTGGGATCCTTTACGTTCCGGGCGCCGATGTTGGAGGCACATGCCGCCGCGTAGGAATCAAACCCGAAGTCCAGCACATGGAAACTTCCTTCCGGCATAAATTCCAGTTTTTCCCAATCCATGGTTCCGAGAATATAGCCGTTATGGTTCGTGTCGTTGCCGCGTCCCTTGATGAATAAGTGCTGGGGACAGAAGATCAAAACGTCTTTTCCGCTGATGCGTTCGATCGACGGACATTCCCACATATCGCCGAAGCTTTCATACCCCGGGACATTCAGTTCTCCCGCGAATTCATAGTTCTTGTTGAATTCATTGGATTTGTAGACAATGACGCATCCGCGCTTGTCCGGTGTCTGCGCTCCCAACAGAATATAATACATGCCGGTTTCTTCCCGGTAGTAGATTTTCGGATCGCGCTGGTGTTCGGTATAGTGCGGATTCGGGCCGAATAACGGCTTGGAGTATTTGTGATACGAGCCGTCATCCCGCATATTTACCAAACACGTATACGATTTGCGCACCCAGTCTTCCGTGCGGTGGTTGCCGGTATAGTACAGATAAATCGAATTCTCCGCGACCAATGCCGATCCCGAATACGCGCCTTTGTTGTCGTAAACCGTGTCGGGACGGATCGCCAGGCCCTTATTCTGCCAGGTCACCAGGTCTTCGGAAACCGTGTGATACCAGTATTTCAGCCCGTGCACGGCGCCCCAGGGACACCATTGGTAGAAAAGATGCCAAAGTCCGTTGTGATATACATACCCGTTGGGATCGTTTACCAGTCCGGTCACTCCCTGCACATGAAACGTCTGCCGGTAAGGAGATTTCGCGATTCTTTCGTGAAGTTCGCGGATTTCCTCTTCATTCTTAAACTCGCGGTACCGTTCTTCTCTGGTCCATTTCCGCATATCCGCACCTCTTACCTTTTTTCAAGACCGAAGTATTCCGCGGTCGCAAGGATCGCATAACGCATCATCGCGTCGTTCAAAAAGCGGTGATCGGCTCCTTCTACTTCGTCCAGAAGAATCCGGTTTTTCCGTGCGAATTCCCTTACGGTCTTACAGGAGACAAGCTCATCTTCGGTACCCTGAATGAAATAAATCCTGCCTTCATAGGCGCGGAAATCCGCATGTATCAGATCCGTTTTTTTCAGGTCTTCCAAAAACCCCATCGTCACATCGACGGTATCCGTCAACCCGACCGGGACCGTTTCCCCGCGGTTCAGTTTTTCTAACTGTTCCGTTGTTGCCAGACTGGATGCGAAAGTTTCGGCCATATCTACCGCGGGACAGCGAAGCGCCGCCAGTTCAAACGGAAATCCTTTTTCCAAGATGTATTTCAAAGGCATGTAGCCTCCGAAACTGGTGCCGTGAATATACATTTCCTCCGCCTGAAAGCGTTCCTTCGTATCTGCGATCACAGCGTCAAGATACCGTACACACGCATCTAGGCGCAGAGGAACCTCTTTCGAATCTCCGTGTCCAGGCCAGTCAAACCCGACAAACACGAAATCCCGGAACTCCGAAAGCGCAGTCTTCCGGAACAGTACCGCCGAATGTCCGTTCTTGGAAGAACTGAATCCGTGCGTGAAAATAACAGCTTTGCGGACCGTATCTTCGCTGTCGTAGGCGCAAAGACAGGAAATCGAATCCTTTCCGTTCGTGATCCGGTAGTTTTTTTCAAGAATCATACCGCATCCCTCCTTCTCTGTCAGTGTACCATTCTTTTCAAAAAAACCGCAATGTCTTTCCCTGCGCCCCTTCCGCAAAGAAAATAGAGTATAATGATTTCGTCAGGAGAAAAACTATGGACAGAATCAGCGGAACCGTTTCCCGCGGACTGCGGGCTCCGATCGTACGCACCGGCGACGATCTGGAAGATATTGTCGTAAATACCGTCGTTAAAGCCGTTCAAAACGGCGAAATTACACCGCGCGATAAAGATATCGTCGCCGTCACAGAATCGATTCTGGCGCGTTCCCAGGGCAATTACTGTACGATTGACGATATCGCGGAAGATGTGCGCGCGAAGTTTCAAACCGATACGCTCGGCGTCGTGTTTCCCATCTTGAGCCGCAACCGTTTTTCGGTTTGCCTGAAGGGTATTTCCCGCGGAATGAAAAGAATCGTTCTTCAACTCAGCTATCCCAGCGACGAAGTCGGGAATCAGCTCGTGGATCCCGACCTGCTGGAGGAAAAAGGAGTCAACCCCTATTCCGATACGCTGACGCAGAAGGAATTTGAAAACCTGTTCGGGAAATCCCGCCATCCCTTTACCGGAATGGATTACGTCAATTATTACAAGGATCTGATCGAAAGCGAAGGATGCGAAGCGGAAGTGATTTTCTCCAACGATCCCCGTGCGGTATTGCGTTATACGGATCACGTCCTCGCATGCGACATTCATACCCGGAACCGCACCAAGCGCAAACTTCTTGCCGCGGGCGGAGCCGTCGTTTTAGGACTCGATGAGATTATGACTTCCCCGATCGGACAAAGCGGTTTTCATCCCCAATACGGCTTATTGGGATCCAACAAGGCGACCGAGGAATCCGTAAAGCTGTTTCCGGTGCATTGCCGGGAGTTCGTCCTTTCGTTACAGGAAAAGCTTTCCGCGGCGCTGGGCGTACGTCCGGA
>CACZNO010000258.1 GCA_902782505.1 uncultured Erysipelotrichaceae bacterium
GAACCTGATGAACGCCTGGAACGTAAGCACGGCGGAATCGATTCCGACCTGGAAATTATTATTCTTCAACGTCCCGCAGGTAGGGTATCAGGGGCATGTCATCCCGGTCATTATCGCGGTATGGCTGATGTGCACCGTTGAGAAGTGGCTGCACAAGCACGTACCGGAAATGATCGACCTGTTCGTTACACCGTTGGTAACCGTATTCGTGACCGCGTTCCTGACGTTCACGATCATCGGTCCGATCTTCTCGACGGCGGAAACCTACGTATTGAAATTCGCACAGTGGCTGATCACGGTCGGTTACGGCATCGGTTCGTTCTTAATGGGCGGCGTTTATCCGACCACCGTTGTCATGGGCTTACATCATATGTACAACGTCATTGAAGCGGGTCTTCTTTCCTCGGCGGATTTCGGCAACCTGAACATCTGGATGCCGATTGCTTCCGCGGCAAACTTCGCGCAGTTCGGCGCCTGCTTGGCGGTAGGCCTCAAGACCAAGAACGCCAAGACGAAGGCTGTCGCGATTCCTTCGTCCTTATCCGCGGCATTAGGTATCACGGAACCGGCGATCTTCGGTGTGAACTTACGGCTCATGAAACCGTTCATCTTCGGTATGGTCGGCGGCGCGGTCGGCGCCATGTTCGGATCTTGGATGGGCATCGGCGCAACCTCTTACGGCGTTACCGGTATCCCGGGCTTCTTGATTGCGAATAAACCGTTACAGTACGCGATTTTACTTCTGATCGCGGGCGGTATCGCGTTTGTGCTGACATTCTTATTCTGGCATGAAGAAAAACCGAAAGAGGAAGAAGCTCCGGCAGCGAAGGAACTCACTCCGCTGGAAGTTATCATGACCACGGAAGCGGGCGAAATCACGGCTCCGGTGCACGGAAAAGTCATCCCGGCGTCGGAAATCCCGGATGCGATGTTCTCGCAGGAAATGATGGGACCGTCGGTCGGTATCGTACCCGAAGAAGGCGCGGTCTACGCACCGTTTGACGGAAAAGTAATGATGGTATTCCCGACCGGTCACGCCATCGGCTTGGGATCGGACAGCGGCATGGAAGTATTGATCCATATCGGGGTCGACACAGTTCAGATGAACGGCGACGGGTTCAAGCTGTTGGCGGCGCAGGACGATGAAGTCAAGAAGGGCCAGAAGCTGATTGAATTCGACATTGACAAGATCAAGGCGGCCGGACATCCGGATACTGTCATCGTGGCGATCACGAACGGATTCGATTACACGGACGTTAAGAAAAGTGTTTAGGAAGCATTTTGCGCTATTAGGGTGCAAGGGAGATCATTCTCATGATTACACTAATGACGGATGATTTGCAGTAGTTGCACAAAGGAGCTATAGAGTAGGGAGCGGATATACTGCCTATAATGTCTTCAGCGAAGAGCACGATTCTCATATTTATATTGGTGTGCCCAGCAATGGTAATTGGATTCCTTTGCCTACGAATGCCTGGGATTTAGCAATTAATAACACACCCTGGACATGGTACTATGGTGGAGATTGGAGAGTCTTTGAATAAAAAAGGTATAACAGTACTGTGCATTCTTCTTTTCGCATTAATAGTGTGGAACGTTTGGCTCAATAAGAAACAATATGAGGTTGAGGTACAAGGAGACACCGAAGGGATTCTTATTGATGCATATATCTTTCAATATCCAAATCAGGATTCTTTGTTTCCGTGGATCAAAGAAGAGAGGGAATGTATTATTATTCAACTCGCCGATTTCAGCGAAATGAGTTTTGTTGATCCAAGATATGTTTCAGTCAAATGGGAAGAAGAAATCAGTAATGGGGACACTGTGATTATTACGTGGGGTATTGAAAAAACGACAAACCGACATGTATTTATTCGAGTTCGGAAAAAAAGATAGAACACATAAAGACGTTTGAAGGAAAAGTAATGATGGTATTCCCGACCGGTCACGCCATCGGCTTGGGATCGGACATCCGGATACCGTCATCGTGACGATCACCAACGGATTCGATTATACGGACGTCAAGAAGTCGGTGTAGATTTCAAAAAGTTCAGAAAAGATTCAGATACGAAGACCGGAGGGCATCTCCGGTTTTCGTTTGGGCATGATATAATACGTGCGAAAGAAGGTGCGGTATGGCGAAGCTTCTGATTGTGGACGACGAGGAAAAGATCCGGATGATGATCCGGAAATACGCGGAGTTTGAAGGCTATGAAGTCGCGGAAGCCGCGGATGGGTTTGAAGCGGTCCGCAAGGCGAAGGAAGAACCGTTCGATCTGATCGTCATGGATATCATGATGCCGGAACTCGACGGGTATTCCGCGGTCAATGAGATCCGCAAGTTCGATCCGGAAGTGCCGGTGATCCTGCTGAGCGCGCGGGGAGAAGAATATGACAAGGCGCACGGGTTTGAGATCGGCGTGGACGATTATGTCGTCAAACCGTTTTCCGTACGGGA
>CACZNO010000259.1 GCA_902782505.1 uncultured Erysipelotrichaceae bacterium
AACCCTTCAGCGTATACGGAAGAGTTCCCTTTGCCTTACCGTTTTCATCCGTTTCCAGCACAAGAACAGCTTGATCGTCTTCATGACGGTAAACCGTGAATTCTGCACCTTCCAAAGGCTCCTTCTCCGGTCCCGAACTTTGTTTCAAAACTTCGAGATAGACATTCTTGGGTTTATCCTTCATCGTTAAGGTTTCATTTTTCTCCGTCGCTGTGAAAGAAATGTCTTTCGCTTTTTCATACCCGAACGGAGCCTTGATTTCTTTCAGAATGTACTTCTTCCCTTCCTTGAGCCCCAGGACCCGATGCCCGTCTTTCTCCGTTTTCCAACGGTCGGTTTCGTTCCCCTCGGTATCATATACCGCCAATTCGGCTCCCAAAACCGGATTTCCCTCCTCATCGGTTTTATATACGGTCATAGGCGAATTGACCGCAATCAGAGTGATTCTGCCGCTTTGCGCGGTGAAGGATTGATCTTCCGCCTCGACATATCCCATGGGAGCTTTCTTTTCATGCAATACGTATTCTTCTCCTTCCGTCAGCCCGCTGATCCTGTGCGGCTTGGAATCCGAAGTCCATTCATCAATGATCTCCTTTCCCTTTAGCACCTGTAACACCGCTCCTTTAACGGTCTTTCCGTCCGCGTCCTGTTTCAGGGCTTCCGTGATTCCGTCCGTCATAATTACTTCTGTGATTTCCGCGTTTTTTCCCGTTTGAAAAATCACGTCTTTTGCGCGTACATAGCCTTCCGGTGCTTCCTTTTCGCGTAAAATATACGCGTGTTCGCAAAGAAGCCCGTCCACCCTCAGGGGCTTGGAGGTGGTAATCCATTCCCTGATCACTTTTTCAGGATCATCCGCGTCCAGCAGCTGTAAAACCGCCCCGATGACCGGTTTTTTATCTGCGTCTTCCTTGATCATACGGGCGGATGACTCCGGAATGAATTCGACATTTAAACTTACTTCCAGAGGATCGGTTAGTTTAAATGTTGCGCGGTCCTGGCCTGTCGCGTTTTCATATACGATGACTGCGCCGTTATTCCGTTCGTATTCCGAATCGGTACGCTTCCAAATCAGTTTTCCGGATTTCGTATTCTGATCTGCCGTAATCGTGACGCTTCCGGCTTTGACTTCAACTTTCGCACCGGTTTTGTTTTCCCGTAATACGAAATCTCCGATCAGACCGGTTTGATCCTTCACCGTAATCTTTTCTCCGGCTTTCAGCGCGACCGTCTTCTGATCAAAGTCCGGCGTGCCTTCCGCTAAGCGCAGGATCGATTCCTTGAATTCCTTATATGCCCTGGATTCGATACCGAAATCTTCTCCTTCCAGCGTCGCGTCAAACGTGATCGATTCGTAGTGTGTATCCTCATGGAAATAATAATCGTACGAAGAAAAATGGATCACATTCCCGATCACATCCCAGATTAAGAGCTGGGTCTTCGCGTAATCCGCCAATGTCTTTTCCGTCCGGTCGTACGCGTAATATACGATTTTGGAAAGATACAGTTTCTCTTCCTTCGTAAAACGGTCCGGATTCTCCGCATAATACTCCGCAGGATCCCGGTAGTTTTCGGGCTGTACGCAAAAAGCGTCCCGTACGATTTCATCGTCGCCTTTTACCCGGAACAGATGCATTCCTCCATAGTAATCAAATCCTGCGTTTGCGCCGTTTTCATAATACGCACGTCCGCTCATCGAAATCACGGAAGCAGGAATATCGGTATCTGTCGCGTCCTGCGCCGCTTCAATTCTCGTAAATCCGCCGGTTCCGCTTTGAATCGCTACCATAAATGTCAAAACGGTCCGCAGTATGTTTCGTATTCTTTTCGCCATGCTGAATTCTCCCTTCAGTATTGAATACGCGCAAAACCGGCACTTTCCTTTCAAAAAGCACAAAAAAACCTTCTTTTTTGAAAGAAGGCTTTCGTTTCTCAGAATACTACGTCGGGGTGTTCCAGCGGTTTCGCCGGTTTCAGAGTCGACTGGGTCAGGGAAATGTAATCGGATTGGGATTCCGGATCATAGTCGATCCGTACTTTCCCTTTGACTTTCATCCAGCTTGCGGGCCGTAATCCCTTGCCGTCCTGATCCACGATGCCGACGCCGATAAACTGTTTATCCTGCGCGCAGCAGACCAACGCGAACCGTCCGATCGCGACAATCGGTTTATCCCATTGCGTGGTCGGGTATGCCATACCGGTAAACGACAACGTCTTCCCGCGGTACTTCTGCGGATGATCAAGGGCGTCCATGTACCAGATGCCGTAATCGTCCGGTGAAATCTCGATGGAATCCTTGGATAAATCAAACGGGAGATCATCTTCATCCATATTCTCGATCTCTCCTTCGGCATTCTCATAGATCAGCTGTGCGCTGCGGTTATATGCCCGCACATTGGAACGCAGGAAACTCTTTTTGATCTTCGGACTGCAGCGGTTGAAGATCACCGGATCGGCAAATCTTAACTGTTCGTACATGAAGGATTTCATGTTGTTGACGTAGTTCTCAAAAGTCGAGGCGTCAGCCGTTGCGACGATCTGCGCAATTTCCCAGCCGGCCGGGATTTTGGAATTCAGAAAATCTTCCACTTTCCAGGTGCCGTTGTACTCGATCATGACTCTTTCCGGTTTGTATTTTGCGTTGAGCTCATTGAGATGTTTCAAGCTCATGCCGTTTTCAAAGTCATCGATGTATTCGATATGGGTATTCAGTTCCGCCGCTTTTTTCTCGTCGAACTCTTCAATTCCCTGTTCCAGCACCAGTAAAAGAGTACGTTCTCCCGTGTTGAACGCTTCATCGTGCAGCGTTTCATCGATCAGGGTCGTTTTCCCGGATTCGATAAATCCCGTGAAGATATATACCGGTACCGCCATTTATTTCTCCTCAAACAGTCCGCTCAGTTTTTCCTTGTCCAGATCGGTTCCGATGATGCAGACCTTTCCCGTATACGCGGCCGGTCCGATATGCACATCCGGTTCGCCCGGCACATAATCGAAGTGGATCCACTCGCCTTTGTCGCTCTTTACGATTCCCTTGGCGCGTAATACGTGCTCAAACAGATCTTCATCGTACATAATTACATCAAGAACGCTTGAAATCTTTTCAAGCGAATATGTTTTCGCTGTTTCAAACCCGTATGTATCGAACACATCGTCCGCGTCTTCTTCCTCATCTTCGTCATGATGATGGTGATGGTGGTGTTCATGTTCGTCTTCGTCATCATCGTCTTCGTCATGGTGGTGATGACAGCATTCGCATTCTTCCTCATCGTCTTCATGACAGCATTCACACTCTTCATCCTCTTCTCCGCAGCAGCACTCATGCTCGTGATGGTGGTGATGATGATGTTCGTGTTCGTCTTCCTCATCTTCCTCATCGTCATGATGATGGTGATGATGCTCATGTTCGTCCTCGTCTTCATGTTCATGCTCGTGGTCATGGTCATGACGGTGATGATGGTGATGATGATGGTGCGCCGGACGCTTGCGGATTTCTTCCAGCATCTCTTCCCGCATCGTATCGCCTTTTTCCAGCAGATCTTCTACGATCTTCGCATCGAATTCTTCCCATTCCGTTGTTACGATGGCAGCTTTCGGATTGGCCTCCTCAATGATCTTGCGAACTTCTTCCAGTTTTTCCGGCGCTAAGCCTTTGGTATGCGACAATACCACAACGTCCGCGTATTGGATCTGGTCGATGAAGAATTCTCGGAAATTCCGTAAATACATCTTTGCCTTCTTCGCATCCACGATGGTTAAGGAACCCTTTACCGTTAAGCCGGCATCTTCCGCTTCGGTGATTGCCTTCAGGATGTCCGAGAGTTTACCGACGCCGCTTGGTTCGATCAGAATCAGTTCCGGATCATATTCCTTTACTGCTTTCTGCAACGCGGTCACGAAATCTCCCACCAGCGTGCAGCAGATACAGCCGGAATTGAGCTCCGTAATCTGCACACCGGCATCCTGCAGGAATCCCGCATCCACGCCGATATCACCGAACTCGTTTTCAATCAGCATGCATTTTTCGTCTTTATGCGCTTCTTTCAGCGCTTTTTTGATCCAGGTGGTTTTACCGGCCCCCAGAAAGCCGGATATAATTTCTACTTTTGCCATAGCGTTTACTCCTTAATACCCGATTATTATATCACTGTCTTTCCGAAAGAACGCGATTTTCGCCCGTTTCAAAGGTTTTCTGTACAAAACGGACAAAGCGTTTTTCGTACTCCTCCTTCGCCTTGGCGTGTGCTTTGGCGTGTGCGGCTCCCGGCACAAAGAAGATTTCATGCGGTCCCGCATACGCATCCGCCAGACGGCACAGCGCTTCAAACGGCACCATTTTGTCCTCTGTTCCATGAATCATCAAAGCCGGTATTTTCGCCTTTTTTACTTCTCTTTCGACATCCGCCTCATAAAGCGCCGCACCGGAAAGACACTTTCCTGCCGCATTCATCAAGAATGTTCCGTACCGAACCGCCAACGCGGGATACTTCCGCATCAAAAACGCGTATTCTCTTTCCATGTTATCGTACCCGCAGTCTTCCGCGATTCCCTTTACATTTTCCGGCAGTTCCGGATGAGCCGCCATCATCATGACCGTCGCGGCACCCATGGATACTCCGTGCAGGAAAATTTTCACATCTTTTCCGTACATCTCCATGATTTTCGAAACCCAGAGAAGACCGTCTTCCCTTTCCCTTACACCGAAAGTAATGTATCTTCCTTCGGATGTTTCATGCGATCTTTCGTTGATCAATAAGAAGTCGCATCCCGATTCCTCATACATCGGCGCAAACCATCCCATGCCGCGCTGCGCGGATGAATGGTATCCGTGGAAGGCAATAATCACACGGTCATTGGACGGCTTCACCCGGTAAAGATATCCTTCCAGGCAGAAACCTTCACCGGAAGTGACGCGAAGAGTTTCCCTGGGATAGGTATTAAGATGTTCCAGCATCTTCTGCCGCTCATCGTCCGCGGCCGGAGTGCCGCTTGGAAGAATCGGATGACTTCCCCGTTTACCTTTCCGCTCTGCGAACAGATTAAACTGACGCCCGGCAAAAACTGCGGACGCCGCTGCGAACAAAGCACCTCCGAGGATTCCGGCTTTAACGGTTTTTTTCATATTCTCTCTCCTTCCGGTAAATTCATTATAGCAGTTCTTTGAAACTTTCCCTTTTTTATCGTAATATATATTCTGGCAAGGAGGTATTTATGAGGGAGTACATTCTATTGACCGACAACATGGCGGATCTTCCCAAGCAGTGGCTTACCGATCACCATGTCGAGACCGTTTCGCTTACGTATACCATCGACGGTGTGACCTACACCGAGGATAACGGATTATCTCCGGAAGAATTCTACGAGAAAATACGGCAGGGATCCATGCCGGTCACTTCGCAGATCAGCGAATCCCTGGCTTACGATACATTCAAATCCTATCTCGCTATGGGAAAAGACGTTCTTTATCTGGCATTCTCCAGCGGATTAAGCGGCACCTATCAAAGCGCGATGGCAGCCAAATCCGTTCTCGACGATAAGGGACACGAGGGCAAGATCCTCATCGTGGATACCCTCGCCGCATCGTTAGGCGAAGGGCTTCTGGTGTATTATGCCGCCAAACTGCGCGACGAAGGAAAATCGATGGAAGAAGTTGCCGCCTGGGTCGAAGCAAACAAACTTCATCTGGCGCATTTATTCACCGTCAACGATCTGTTCCATCTGCATAGAGGCGGCCGCGTTTCCAAAGCCAGCGCCGTATTCGGAAGCATGCTGTCGATCAAGCCTGTCATGCATATGGACGACGAAGGACACTTGACGGTTACCGGGAAAGCCCGCGGCAGAAAAAAATCCCTGCAGTGCCTGGTGGACAATATGCACGCACAGATCGGGGATTATAAAAACGAAGTTTTCTTTATCACGCATTCCGACTGTTATGAAGAAGCCAAAGAGCTCGCGGATCAGATTCAGAAGGAATTCGGAATTCCGTCGTATATGATCAACTGGGTCGGGCCCACGATCGGCTCGCATACCGGGATCGGTACGATTGCCTTATTCTTCTTAGGAGATAGGCGTTAAAGGTTTTTCAGGTTCTTCGAGTAACCTTCCAGCCGCATCTCCAGTTCTCTTGCGGAGATTCTCAGAGCGCCGTGCGCAAACACGGCGTTTTGTATTAACTCATCCGATGTCGCCACCAGAAGACGGTACTGTTTTTTCAGATCCGCGGATACTTTTTCAATGTAACTGTCCGCGGTTTCGTTTGTACGGGTATACACAATCGTCATTTCCCCGTCTTTGACGGAACTGCCGGCGTTGTCCGGGCGTTTATATCCGTCAAATACCAGAAGACATTTGTATCCTTCATATCCTGCGTAACTGAAGATCCGGTCGATCAGTTTATTGCGCGCCAAAGAAAGATCCGCGCGGGAAATCTCCTTGAGGTCGTTCCAGGCGTAGATCATATTGTAGCCGTCCACGATCAGACATACCGGTAATTCGGGGGTTGCCTTCACATGTTTTTTCTCCGGCAAAGGCGCGTCTTTTTTGCGCGTATAGTGTTTTTTCTCGTTGCGGTTGCGCATCGAGGTATTCTTCATGATCTCCTTGAGTTCTTCTTCGGAGACCGTGTATTTCTTCCGTTCATAAGTACCGGCGGTCTTGTTCGATAAATCGATATGCGCCATATCATCCACTTCATCCCAGGGCACATAATACCCCGCGCCGTTTTTACAGAATACGGAACCCGGCGGATTGCGCAGATCAGCCTCGGGGTCGTACGCAAATTCCCGTACGACTTCTTCCTCATCCTTGACCGGTTCATACCCGCCCGCTTCAAAAGTAAAGCGTCCCTTTCCTCTGGTGTAGGAAAGAACTTCGCTGCGGTAGTTCACCATATTGCGCACCGGCGCTTTTCCGGTAACGCACATGCCGTTTGGGGTTTCGGAAACGCTGATATCCGCGCCGCGTTTTTCCAGATCGAACAAAGCCCGGCTGAGGCTTTCCGAAGGTACTTCCAGCGTAAACGCATAATACGGTTCCAGCAGCACGCTTTCCGCCTTCATCAGCGCCTGACGCACCGCCCGCACCGACGCTTCGCGGAAATCATACGTTTCGGTGTGTTTCAGGTGCCCTCTTCCGGCCAGGAAGGATATTTTGACATCGGTCAAATCCGAACCGGTCAGCACTCCTTTATGGCGGATACGGGTAAGCTGATCCATGACGGTCTTCTGCCAATGGGAAGGCAAATCGTCCGACGGGCAGCGGTTCTGAACAAGGATCCCCGCGCCTTTTTCCGCCGGTTCAATTTTTACCGCAACTTCCGCGTAATGACGCAGCGGTTCGAAATGTCCGAATCCGATCACCGCGTCCCGGATGGTTTCCCGGTATACGATCCTTCCGGTGCCGAATTCCACAAATACACCGGTGCGCTCCGCGATTTTCTTTCGCAGTACTTCCTTCTGCATCTCTCCCATGATCTGCAGCCGGATTTTCTTGGATTTAGCGTCGGTATGGATTTCCAGCGCCGGATCTTCCTTGGCCAGTTCATTCATTGTCTCGGACATCGCCAGGGCATTGATTCCCGCCGGTAAAACAAGTTCATAATTGACAAACGCGTTCAAAAGCCGTTTTTCCCCGTCTTCCTCAAACCCGATCCCGGCCCCCGGTTCATACGAGGATAATCCCTTCACGGCGCAGACCGTACCCGCTTCCGCGGCGTCCATCAGCCGGTAATTCTTTCCGGAATAAATCCGGATCTGGTCAGCTTTTTCCTCATCGTTCAGTTTCTGTTTGGTTTTCAGGATCCCGCCGGTAATCTTCATATGAGTTAACCGGTTTCCCTGTTCGTCCGCGGAGACTTTATACACGCGGGCACCGAATTCCTCCGGGTATTCCTTTTCCTTCGCATAGGAAGATACGGCGTCCATGAATTCCTCCACGCCCTGAATCTTTAACGCCGAGCCGAAATACACCGGAAACAGTTCCCGTTTTACGACGGCGTTCTCGATGAGATCTTCCGAGATCTTCCGGCCTTCCAGATAGGCGTTCATCATTTCTTCGTTGATGGTCGCAAGGTGTTCTTCCGTATCTTCTTTCCCCATGGCGACGCACTTATCGGAAAACGCTTTGACAAGATCCGACAGCAGTTCTTCTTCGGAATGATAACTGATGTCCATTTTGTTTACGAAAAAGACGGCCGGGACCTTGTAGAATTCCAGACACTTCATAATGGTTTCGGTATGACTCTGGACTCCGTCCTGTCCGTTGATCAGCACTACCGCCAGATCCAAAACCTGTAAG
>CACZNO010000260.1 GCA_902782505.1 uncultured Erysipelotrichaceae bacterium
CCGGTATTAAAACCGCAGGAGGCGAAGCACGAAGTCTGGCTGCCGGAAGACGAATGGATAGGGCTTTGGGATGAAAAAACGTACGCGCCGGGAAGCCATACCGTGGACGCACCGGTCGGCGTTATTCCGGTGTTTGTGCGGAAAAATGCGGAAGAGATCACGGAAGATGTCCTGCGGGAACTTCGCAAGGCGTTCCGTGCGGAATAAAGGAGGACAACCATGGGAAAATCGTTTGAGGTCGCCTATATCCCGGTAGGAGTAGGTACCTTCCATATGGAAAGCGCGAAAGACCAGTTTGAAAAGTCGATCGCGTTATTGCGGGATCTGGAACCGGAAGTCAAAGTGCCGGGAGAGATGCTGCTGAATACGGAAAAACTGCGCGCGTATCTGGATACGCTGCATCCGGATCTGATCGTTTTCCAGAATCTGACGTTTGCCAACGCAGCCTACGCCGGCGAAGTCATGCACGCATTCCGGGAGGTGCCGGTCGTTTTATGGACGTTAAGGGAGCCGGTCATCGATGGAGGGAGACTGCGCCTGAATTCTTTAACCGGCGCGTTCTCCGCGGGAAATACGTTCCGTCAGTTCGGTAAAGAGCCGTTTGAGTATGTCTACGGCGGGCCTTTGGAAGAAAAAGTCCGCAAGACTCTCGGTACGGTGATCCGTGCGGCGAAGGTCAAATTCGAAATGAATCAACTGCGCGGTTGCGCGATCGGACATACGCCGGAAGGATTCGGATTCGGAAGAGCGCTGGATCTGGATCTGCTGGAGACGTTCGGAGTGCGCCAGGACGCCATTGAGGCCAGAGAACTGATCGAAAAGGCGAAGAGTTATACCGAGGAAGAAATCAGGGAATATCTGGAAGACGCGAAAAAGAAAACCGTCGGATTGGAAAACACACCGGAAAAGAACCGGAAGGACTTTGCGCGGTTATACAAGGCTTACGCGGAATTCGTGAAGGAACGCGGAATCGGTTTGATCGCGTCGCGCTGCTGGCCGGATTTCTTCACGTCGTTCGGGACGCCGGTCTGTACGGTTTTGGGAATGCTGAACGATCTGGGAGTTGCGGCAGCCTGCGAAGCGGATATGTACGGAGCGCTGTCCATGTGGATCGGTAGGAAGCTTTCCGGCAAAGCGGCGTTCTTCGGTGACCCGGTATCGCTGGATGAAGAGAAAAATACGATTACGTTCTGGCATTGCGGTACGGCGGCCTGTTCGTTAGCGCGCAAGGATACCGGTGCCGTGATCGGGGAACATTGCAACCGGCACATCGGCCCGACGCTGGAATTCGGATGCGAAAAGGCCGAACACGCGGTGATCTTCCGGATCGGAAGAAATCCGGACGGAACCTTCCGCTTCTTCATTGCGGACGGGAAAGCGCTGGATGCGCCGAAACAGTTCTTCGGAACGTCGGTCGTGATCGAAACGGCCTGCGACGCGGAATTTATCGTACATGAAGCGGTAAAGGCCGGCATGGAGCCGCATTACGCGGTAGTTTTCGGGGATGTCGCAGAAGAATTGAATATTTTGGCAAATATGCTTAAAATAGAAACGGTACGTTATTAGAAACCAAAAGGGGATCAAACTATGGCTATTACAATGTTGACAGAAATGACGAGAAAGAAAATTCTGAACGGACAGCTGCAGGACAAACTGCATCATCTTCACGGCACGCCGGAAGGATATCCGTTTGTTCTGTACAAAGCGGATAAAATCACGGTTTACGTGAATGCGTGGAAAGAAGGCATCGCGGATCTGCGGGAGCCGATCGAGTTCCTGAAATCTGTAAATGCGGAAGGCGTCAAGAAACTGGAAGTTCATCAGGACGGGTACTCTCTGGTGGCGACCTACAGTTCTCCGCTGAAATTCGTGGACAGCGTCAACACCCTGTTCACTCCGTTATTCGCCTATCTTAAGGAAAACGGATATGTCGGGTGCTGCGGACAGTGCGGAAAGCTGATGGGCGGCGAAGAACCCATCGAGTATTACAACGTGAATAATCACGGCCTGTACTTATGTCCGGAATGCGCGGGGCAGATCGAAGAATCCCTGAAGGAATACAAGGCGGAAAGAAAAGCGGAGACCAGCAATCTTCTTCCCGGCATCGGCGGCGCGTTCATCGGTTCCCTGGCGGGTGTTGCGGCGTGGTTATTGATTGCGCAATTAGGTTTTGTATCGGCGATCTCCGGATTCCTCATGGCGTTCTGTGCCTTCTATATGTATGAAAAGTTCGGAAAGGCATTGGACCTCAAAGGCGTCATCGCATGCGTCGTTATTGTGTTACTGATGGTGTATGTCGCCAATCATCTGACCTGGGTGATCGCGGTGTACAAGGAACTGAAGAATTACGGATACACGTTCGGTGATGTGTTCAAACAGCTGGGTATGATCCTGAAACAGGTGGATCTTGTGAAATCTTATCGTTCCGACCTGGCGATCGGTTACCTTCTGACCGTCGTAGGAACGGCCGGTATCGTGATCACCAAGTTCCGCGAACAGTCCGGAAGCTATACGTTCAAAAAGAAATAAAGAGAAAAACAGACAGAAGAAAACGCAGAGAAGACTTGTTTCTCTGCGTTTTGTGTTGGATGTCCTACTCCAGGGAAAGGGTCAGGGTAATATCGCCGTTGTCGAGAAGACGGGTGATTTCCTCATCCGACAAACCGTCCATATGACCCAGCATCGTGTATTCCCAGGTGTTCGGTCCGTAGAATACAACGATCTGGTTTCCGGAATATAAGACGATATCTCCCGGACGGGTGGTGATGCGGTGATTGTCCGCAGGCAATGAAGCGCCGAGGGGACCGACCTGTTCCCATCCGCCGTACATGGACATGCGAATCGTGATGTCTCCGTTCTTTGCGAGTTCTTTCAGCGCCGAGACCGTCTCGTTGTTTTCCCAGGTCACCGCGATTTCTTTGTCTTCGATGAACATTTTCAATACAGGTTCTTTCACAGGGGTTTCCTCCTTTTCCGGGGTTTCAGGTTTCGGGGCCGGTTCCGGATCAGCGGGTGTTTTACATCCGCAAAGAATCAGAAGAAGAACCAGAAGGGCCGTCAATCGTTTTTTCATAAGCCGAAATACTCCGCGATTTCTGTCATACGCTCGCTTTGCGCAACATGGAACGGGCAGCGGGAATCACAATGTCCGCACCCGACGCAGTCCTTCGCGGTTTTTTCCAGCGTGCGGTAGTGTTCCCGAGCCATGGCATCCCCGGCTTTCGTCAGGTCATAGTACTTGTTGATCAAGCCGATATCCAGGCCCATCGGGCAGGGCTTGCAATGGTTGCAGTACACGCACTTTCCTTTGGCCTCCGCCGGGGCAAAGGTACCGATCACGGAATAGTCCAGCTCTTCTTCGGATTTGTTGTAATACTCCAGAAGGGCTTCGACTTCCGCAGAATCGGACGCACCCGGAAGAACGGTCAATACACCCGGTTTATCCAATGCGTAACGAATACACTGGTAAGGAGTCAAAGCTTTTCCG
>CACZNO010000261.1 GCA_902782505.1 uncultured Erysipelotrichaceae bacterium
TACGGTGCGCGGGTCCATCAAATCGTGTTCGATCCAGATCATGTGATAGCCCTTTTCTCTGGCCTGTTCGTCTAAGATACCCTGTAACGTCGACATGTTCTTGCAGGAAACGTGCTGGTACATGATGATGATTTCCACGTTCCAGGCTTCGCATTGTCTCCAGAGTTCGTCGACGACGTTCTGGTAACCGCCGTTGGTGTGACGGCGCATGACCATGCGTTCGTACAGTCTGGAAAGATCCATCAGCGCTGTTTCCTTGTCTTCGGTTTCCAGCGGCTTGGTGAAGTTCAGGCTTTCCATTTCGACCAGTACGTCGACGCCCCAGCAGTTGGCCAGCCAGTTCGAGAAGTTCGCGTAGTAATGCGCGGGGCACGACCAGACGATGGCTCTGTATTTCATCTTGCCCGGCCACGCTTCTTCCTTGCGTTCATACGCGTCCAGCATCAGTTTCTGGACCTTCTTGCAGGTCTTGATGACGCGCGGATCGCTTCCGCCGTCCATTTCATAGTTCCACTTGCGGAACAGTTCGTAACACGGACCGATGATCTGCGGATAGTCGGTCTTGTTGACTTCCCATTTTTCAAGTTCGTACGCGGTTTCCTCGTTGAACCGTTTCATGCAGGTGAAGTAATTGTTCCAGTCCCACTTCGCTCCCGTAACGTTTTCAACGAACTTGATGCACGCCTTGACGTCTTCCGCCGCGTCCTCGACCGTTTCCTCGTATTCGTAACGGACCGGGAAAGTCAGATGGAACACCGGCAGATCCGGGAACCGTCTTGCCACATAGGACGAAGCCATAACGGATCCGTCGCAGGGCATCGAACTCGAGATGAAGCAGCTACCCATGTGCGGTAACGCGTCGACAACCAGCGCGCCGCATTCACTGGACGGTACCGGGCAGGTATCTGCCGGCAAGCCGAAGCTTTCCACCGCGTCCAGATACGGAATGCAGGTCAGCTGGTCGATTTCCGATACTAAGAACACCGGCATCAGCTGATACGGAATTCCCAGTAATGTCGGGAACCCGGCCATGATCTGTCCCATTGTCATTTCATCGAACAGGACGGTCTTCGCGTTCAGTTCATCGCTGTTTCCGTTCTTGCGGTCGCACTTGCTTAAGAAGACCAAGTTTTCCGCAACGTAACGGAAGATGCAGTAAATCATCTCGTGGGACATCTTTAACGCTCTTCCGCGCTGTCCCATCGTATTCTTGTCCATGAATCCCACGCAGCACATGTAGGAGATCATCCAGCGGTAATGGAAGGTCGCGTTCAATGCCGGCACCAAATCCTTCGAGAAGGTCGCCAGCAGCATTCCCCACATCCGTAACCATTCGTAGAAATCCACGCCGGTATCCCGGATGCCTCTCCATTCGCGCCGTACGGTCGCCATATCGCCCGCGCGGTAGAGACGTCCGAGTTTCTTTTCCCCGTGCAGGATCACGTCTACGCGTTCCTTGTGGCTCATCTTCGCGAATTCCGCGAATTCTTCGCCGATCCGCCTTGCGTCATCCTTGATATTGCGGCCCTGCCGTCCGAAGAAATCCTTCCAGTCCGTCTCCTTGATCATTCCGCCGATGATGCCGGCGACTTCCTTCATATTTCTTCCCTGGGCCTTCCAGTCCATCTGGTCCTTCGCTTTAAAGAAGCCGGGATTCGGATATTTGATTCGGCTCATACCTGTGCTTCCTCCTTTTTCGCCAGATTCTGTTTATGGATTTTCTTGATTTCCAGCGATTCCACGAACGCCTGGAAACGGGTGCGTAACTGTCCCGAAGAACGGGCGTTGTACGGACGGTCGATCGATAACACCGGCCAGCCCATTTCCTCGCTCATGATATGCGTGACAAGCGCTCTTTCGAAGCCCCAGAAATCGCAGAATTTCATCTGTTCGTAGATGATGCCGTCCGCCTTGAATTCCTTCGCCAGACGGTCCGCGGTCTCTCTTCTCTGACGCACTTTCTCATCCGAAATATACCGCGCGCATTCGCTGTGTTCCATGTAGAAGCGGCAGATCTGATCTAATGCCGGTTCGTCGTCGTTGAGTTCGATGACTTCCCTTCCCGGCGTCGATCCGAAACAATACCGGTCGGATACGACGATTGCGCCGCAGTCTTCAATCAGCTTGGTCAGCGTCGGATCATCGATTTCGCTTCCGACGATGGAAACACGGGCACGGAACCACGGCTTGGGATCCGGCTTGCGGTTTTTCAGTTCTTCCAGCGTCTCTTCCAGATACGGCAGGATCAGATACTTCGGGCAGGTATAGCTGACCAGATTCAGGATATGGTACTCATATCCGGTGATGACCGGGTTATCCGCCTTGCGCATTTCCCCGATCTCGGTCAGGATCCGGCAGACCTTGTTGTGTTCCTCCACCGCTTTGCGGATCGCCGCGTCGCTGGTATCCACGCCGAGGTTTTTCTCCATGATATCCAATAAGCGGATCCGCATCTGTTTGACATACGAACGCACCGTATAGTCTTCGACTTTGTACGGCATATCCGTATGGGTCACAAAGAAGTTTTCCTTGGAATTCATTTTGAGGATCTCAAAGTGTTCGTAGAACCGGTTCATCATCGAACAGGCGTCCACGCCGGCTAACCCGTCCAAGAACTGGTAGCCTCCTTCGATTCCTCTTTCCACCAGGGAACGGGCGAATTCGCATGTGTAATTCGACATGTAATACGTGGCAATATCAATGGAACCCGTTCTCGGTGCGCGCAAACGTACAGAGAAACAGTTGTCGACATTCAAAAGGACCTCGGGAATGTGATAGCACGTATACCCGATCGCCAGTTTTCCGTCCTGTTTCGCCTTCTCCACCAGCTCATTATCGGCATTATCGAGCAGGTTTTCGAAGTAAATCAAGTGTTTCAGGTCTCGCAATCTCACCGCCTCCTTTTAGATCAATTCCAGTTTTTCCAATGCGGTTTTAGCGCCCCGCATCACCGGCGATTCTTCCTTTAATTCAAATACACTGTCCCCGCGGATATCGTTGTACGCGTGGTCCTCGTCGCTTCCGATCACCGTCAGAAGTTCAATGCCGTCTTCTTTGAGACGTTCGATCGTACCCGCTTTTTCCAGCGCTTGCGGATCGTATACACGGTTGATGATAGCGCCGCACTTTTCGTACATCACAAGTTCGTCCGCGACTTTCTTGATCGTCTCCACAACCTGGATCCCCTTTCTCGAAGGATCCGAGATCAGAATCAAATGCGTGACTTTTTCCATGACCCGGCGGTTGATCTGTTCGATCCCCGCTTCCCCGTCGATCACGACATAATCGAAATCGGACGCGAGAAGATTGATGACTTCCTTCAGGTACGCGTTGACCTTGCAATAACATCCGGCCGCCTCCGGTCTTCCGATCGCCAAAAAAGAAAACGCCCGGTTTTCCACCATCGTATCAAAAATACGGAAACGCGCTTCATTCAGCATCTCAATCGCTGCCTTCGGCTCTCCGTTTTCTACCCGTGTCACAATTGTTTTGCGTATATCGTCCAGCGTCTCTTTCACTTCCACGCCCAAAGCCGTTGAAAGCCCGATTGCCGGATCCGCGTCGATTGCCAGTATTCTCGCCTCGGGATGCGCCGCGATCAAAAGCCGCACAAAAGCGGCTGAAATTGACGTTTTACCGACACCCCCCTTACCGGATACGGCAATAATGTTCGTTTTCCCCATATAAAAATTCCTCAGCCGTGTTAATCATATCACAAATACATCTATGGTACGCAATCGTTTTAGAGAGTTTTAGAAAAAGACCTTCCCTTGAGAAGATCTTAGATTTTTTTATAGATTTTCAAGGCTGTATCGAACCCTTTGGCCAGTACTTTCCGCACCGGCATATCAAACTCACCGATATAGCTTTCAAAACGCGGTCCGTAGAGGTCCTTGAACATCGTTAAACTGTCATCCAGGGTGCCTTCGACCCCGCCGAGATTACAATACCGGCAACCGTTTTCCTTAGCCCAGTCGATGGCGTCCTGGAAGGTCGCGTTGGAACGGTAGAACTCAAATTCTTCATCCATTCCGGCATACATAAGTTCCGCATAGGAACCCGAACGGACGATCAACGCGCCGGAGATCCAGATCGTATCGCCGTGTTTTTCGTGAATTTCCGCAAGACGTTCCACGTTTTTCGAAACGCTGGATAAGCGTTCGCCGATTTCGAAACGTTTCTTCTCCGTGTATTTGGGGTCTTCGAGCTGTTTTTCGAGCTGTTCCTTGACGGATGTCTCTTTGGCGAGGGATTCTTTCACGTTCAGGAAACCGAGGGAAATATTCGCGTTTTCTCCGTAGACTTCCGTCAGTTTGCGGAAGTATTCCCCGTTTCGAAGGGAGATGCCCTTGCGGTCCGCGGTCTTTTCCTCAAGCTCCGCAAAGCGGTCGACGCCGTCGGTTTTCATGCGGACGATTTCGACGCCCTTGGATTTGGCGTGTTTCAGATAATAACGCAGTTTCTTGCCCATCGGCTTTTCATCGGCGAAATAGACGACCGCCTGGGTGCGCGGCTGCATGGCCGCATACATATCCAGATTGTATCCGTGGTGTTTGATGCCTAAGGTCTTTAAGAATTCCGTCACTTCATCCGGAGCCTGGGTATCCGTCGGATCATCTTTCGATTCGCGCACGTCATGGACGATCAGAGGATCAAACCGCACCGTCACCGCGCCGTTTTTCTTCGCCCAGGACTTGAGTTCCGCAAAGAAATACCGCACCAGTTCATGATCGGAATAATCCAGAAGAGGTCCGCGCGGAATATAAAAGAGTTTCCAGGGACCGGCGAGTTTTCGTATCAATACCATCGCTGACGCTGCAGGAATTCCGTCTTTCCGGCAGAGAATATACGCGTGATCCCAGTTGTCCTTGACCTTCGCCCAAAGGGATTCCTGTAAGAGGGAACCGCGTTCGGCGTTTTCCGCAAACCGGTCCAGTTCCGAAGGATCCGCGTCA
>CACZNO010000262.1 GCA_902782505.1 uncultured Erysipelotrichaceae bacterium
AAAAAAGTATATGAGCGCTATAAGGATCTTCCGGAATATGACGAAAAGGAAAACTGGTACATTCATGAACGAAGACCGTATTCCCTGATCAAAACCGGAGAGGAAAAAGATCTGGCGGACATGGCGGAAGAATCTGTAAAGGCCTATTTATCCATGATTCCGGATTCCAAGACGGATCCGGCGTATAAGGAAAAACTGAAGGCTTTCCGCTCGCGGATGATTACGGAAGGAAATCCTTCGAAAAAAACACTGGAGATGCTGTTAAAGAAAGACGGCGCGGTAAAATTCATGAAGGAAGTCATCATGCCGGTCAATGAATAGCCGTTTGATACACTTCCGTGGAAAAGCCGTAATGATTGGTGTGAGGCTTTATCCTCGCAAAAGGAGGAAATCGGACAATGAACGATAACAACAAATCTGCCGTTTCCTGGTTTCAAGAAGTAAAAAAGCCGCTGATTGCGGTGTTGTGTATATTGCTGCTTGTAACAGGAGTGCGGTTTGTGTCAAAAGACGGATCCTCGTCTTCGGGAGGCACCGCATTTGCCTTGGAACCGGATACTTCCAATTTACGGAAAACCGATCCGATGCAGTACGCGGAAATCACCAAGGCGGTTCGGGAACTGGATCTTCGCTTGCTGCGGACATTGGTCAAGGAGGACGGAAAAAACGAAGTGCTTTCTCCGGTTAACATTTATCTGGCAACCGCGATGCTGGCGGAAATCAGCGGAGGAACCACCAAAGAAGCCATCATGGATTTTCTGGGAACCAAAGACCTGGAGGAACTGGAAAAGGGCATCGCTGACCTTTGGAACGGTTTGAACAATACCGAAGGGTCTGAGACGCTGACGCTTCATACGGCAAATTCCATCTGGATCGATGAAAGCGCGAAGCTGAACAAGATTCCCTTACAGCGTCTGGCGGATCATCAATACGCTTCTTCGTTTGCGGGCGAAATGGGTTCCGAAACGTTAAACCGGAAACTGCGCAGCTGGATCGATGAGAGGACCGGCGGACTGTTGAAGGAAATCACGAAAAATCTGGAACTGGATCCGGACACGGTAATGGCGTTAGTTTCGGTATTGTACATGAAAGACAATTGGGATAAGAAATTCCTGAAAGAACAGAATACCGAGGAATCTTTCTATACGTCTGCGGGAGCAATCCGGTGCACAATGATGCACTGCTCGGAATACGGAAGAGTATATGTCGGCACGAATTTTACCGCGTATCAGAAACAGATGAGCGGAACATCAATGCTGTTCGTCAAGCCGGATGAAGGCGTCTCGCTGGAAGAAGTGATCGCCGGCGCGGAATTTGAACATCTTTTGTCCCACCCGAATGATTTTGACAACAAGGAGGGCACCGTGCGTTTATCGGTTCCGAAATTCGATGTCATGAATCAGACGGATCTGGAAAAAACATTGACCGAGCTTGGGCTCGGGGAAATGTTCACTGCCGATGCGGATTTCTCCCCATTGTCGGAAGAAGCGCTGCGCGTTTCAAAAGCCATCCACGGATGCCGCATCAAAGTCGATGAGACAGGCGTCGAAGGAGCTGCGTTCACGATCTATGAAATGGCGAAAACCGCACTCGGCCCCGATAACATCATCGAGTTTACGCTGGACCGTCCGTTTGTGTATGTAGTAAAAACACACGGCGGCGTGCATCTTTTCTCCGGAACAGTGGAAAACCCCGGGAAATAAATGATTTCTGAAGAACCCGTAAAACGGTTCTTTTTTTTCGGAAATGTGATACCCTGTCCTTGAAATACCGTAATGATGATTGAGAGGACTCTTATGGAAGACGATGTGATTGTTTCGCTGATGCGCCAGAAAGACGAAGAAGGCATCCGCGGGATGATGGAAAAGTACCGCAATTACTGCTACTCCATTTGTTACAGCATTCTGCGCGACAAGGAAGATGCGGAAGAAGTGCTCAATGATACCTGGAGGAAAGTTTACGAAGCAGCTGCGGATAAATCTCCTGCGTCACTGAAGTTTTACTGCGGAAAAGTCGCCCGGAATCTCGCGCTGGACCGGTATGAATACGAAACCGCGCAAAAACGTTCCAACCCGACGGTGGACGTCTCCTACGAAGAACTGGAGAACTGCCTGGGGGGAAGGGATAATCCGGAAGACGAATACCGGTACAATCTTCTTCGGACGTATATCAACGACTTCCTGGAGACGATCGCACCGAAAGACCGGCAGGTATTTATTTACCGGTATTACTATTTCCTGGAAAACGCGGAAATCGCGTCCAAATGCCGGATGACGGTATTCGGTGTGAAAAACCGTTTGTCGAGAGTACGGGCGAAACTGAAAGAATTTTTACAAGAAAAGGGGTATTTCCATGAAGAATAAAAATGCGTTAAGAGCGATGAATGCCATCGATGATAAGTATCTGGAGGAAGCGGAAAGCATCAGGAAACCGGCAGGATTCGGATATAAAAAGCCGCTGATCGCGTTTCTTTGCACGATCCTTTTAGTAGTCGGGATCACCGTGTTCCCGCAGCGAAAGAAATCGGTGATGAATCCGGTTGCGTTCGCGATTGAGCCCAACGTGGAGAATACGAAAAATTATAACTTCAGCGACTACGCGGATATTGCGCGCAACATCACGAAGATGGATGCGGAAGCTTTAAAGGTTCTGGCGGATCAAGACGGGAAAAACGTTCTTTATTCTCCCTTGAACATCTATCTCGCTACGGGGATGCTGGCGGAGATCAGCGGTACGACCACGCAGAGGGAAGTGCTGGATTTCCTCGGATTTTCGAACTTACAGGAACTGGAAGATCAGATTTACATTCTCTGGAATGATCTGAATACCGGAAATCCGGAAAACAAGCTGGTTTTATCTCTGGCGAATTCGGTTTGGCTGAACCAGGATAAAGAGATCAATAAGGATCCGTTACAGCGTCTGGCGGATTATCAGTTCGCGTCTTCCTATGCCGGACAGATGGGATCGGAAGAAATGAACCAAAAGATCCGCGATTGGATCAACGATAAAACAAACGGATTGCTGAAAGATGCCGCCAAGGATATCAAACTGAAAGAAGATACCGTCATGGCGTTGATTTCCGCACTGTATATGAAGGACAGTTGGAGAGATATGTTTGACGCGAACATCAATACAGTAGAAGTGTTCCATGCGCCAAGCGGCGACGTGGAAACGCAGATGATGCACAGCGGAGAAACCGGAAGCATCTTTATCGGAACAAAGTTTACCGCTTTCCAGAAAATGATGTCCGGCACCTCCATGCTGTTCGTACTTCCGAAAGAAGGGTATACCGTAAACGATCTGGCGGACGATGAAGAAGTACGGCAGCTGCTGGAAGATCCGTATGCCATTCCCCAGAAGTTCGGTATCATTCACTTGTCGGTTCCGAAGTTCGATGTTACCGGCAAGCTCAACTTACGGGATATCTTGGAAAAGATGGGACTGGCGGAAATGTTCGGACCGGAAGCGGATTTCACACCGCTTATCCGTACCGGAGGATATGTTTCCAAAGCCACCCATGACTGCCGCATCAAAGTCGATGAAACAGGCGTCGAAGGAGCCGCGTATACGATGTACGTCGTGGCAGACGGAATGATGGCGGATCCGGATGAATACTGGCTAACGCTGGACCGTCCGTTCCTCTATTCCGTCAGTACGTTCGGCGGTGTGCATCTGTTTACCGGGATTCTGCAGAATCCGGCGGAATAAAGGCCGGTCATATACGAAGGACTGTCAGGCAGTCCTTCTTTTATATTGTCACGGAAGCTTTCCGGAACTTGAAAAACAGAGGCGGGAAATGATACACTTCTTTCGTTGAGAAACAGATTATGAGCACATTAAAAGAGAAAATTGAAAAAAGAAGAACCTTCGCGATCATCTCGCACCCGGATGCCGGTAAAACGACTCTGACCGAAAAACTGCTGTTGTACGGAGGAGCGATCCAGCTGGCCGGTATGGTCAAGGGAAAGAAGAATTCCCGCGCTGCCACCAGCGACTGGATGGAGATCGAACAACAAAGAGGTATTTCCGTCACTTCGAGCGTGATGCAGTTTTCGTATGACGGCTATGTCGTGAATATTCTGGATACTCCGGGACATCAGGATTTCTCGGAAGATACATACCGGACGCTTATGGCTGCCGATTCGGCCGTGATGGTGATCGATGCCGCCAAAGGTGTCGAGCCTCAGACAAGAAAGCTCTTCAAG
>CACZNO010000263.1 GCA_902782505.1 uncultured Erysipelotrichaceae bacterium
TCCCGGTAACGGTTATATTCTTCTTTTGCGGAAGTCAAAACGCCGTAAATCTGATCCTGTTTACGGCGGATCAGTTCGTTTTCCGCGATTTTCTTTTCGTAGCGTTCTTTACGGTCGTTATAATCAAACCGCGTTTCTTCCAAACGGGCTTTCAGCTGTTCGGCACGTTCCTTGTCGTCCGCATGATCGATCAGGTATTTGCGCTTTTCGTCGATTTCGACTTTCATGCGTTCTAATGAGGAAACGTCGTTGCCCGCGCGGATCAAACGCTCCTGGTATCCGGAAATTTCAAAATCCAGTTTCCGCGCACGTTCTCTGGCATTTTGCACATCAGACTCCAATTGCGTGATCTGTGCGGTATCAATGAGTTCTTCCGCTTCTTTTTCCTTGATGCGAAGATCCGCTTCCTCGATTTTCCCCTGCAGAGCGCGGATCTCGGACACCAGTACGGCAACTTCGATTTTCTCGAGTTCTTCTTTCTTTTCGAAATATGCTTCGGCTTTCTTCGCCTGTTTTCTTAACGGCTCGACCTGTTTCTCGATTTCCGAAAGAATATCAAATACCCGTTCAAGATTGACTTTCGTACGTTCCAAAGCGAGTTCGGATTCGTGTTTTCTGCGCTTGTACTTTGCGACTCCTGCGGCTTCTTCAAAGAAACTGCGGCGGTCTTCCGGTTTTGCGTCCGCGAACTGCTGAATGTTCCCCTGCGTGATGATTCCCAGGGATTCTCTTCCCAAACCGGTGTCCAGCGTCAGTTCGACGATGTCCTTCAAACGCACCGGCTGACGGTTAATCAGATATTCCGACGTATTGTCGATTCTGTGTAAGCGCCGGGTGATTTCCAGCTCATCGTAGGTACTCGGAAGAATGTGCGAGGAATTGTCCACGACCAGCGTTACTTCCGCGACATTGACTGATTTACGGCTTTCCGAACCCGCGAAAATAACGTCGGACATCATCGATCCGCGCAGGGATTTTGCGGATTGTTCGCCTAAAACCCAGCGAATGGCATCGGTAATGTTACTCTTACCGCATCCGTTCGGTCCGACGATTCCCGTAATAGGGTCCTCAAAATCGATCACGGTGCGATCCGCGAACGATTTGAATCCCTGCATAACAATCCGCTTTAAAAACATGAAGTACCTCACTCCTATCATTAAATTATACTTGATGAAAACCGCTTATTCAATGAAATAAACGGGTAATATCGTTGAACGTGACAAAGACCATCAGCGCAAGAATCAGGATGACGGAAGCGCTCATGATCGCATTTTTGACTTTATCGGATAAGGAACGGCGTAAAACCATCTCGATCAGCGTAATGAAAATTCTTCCTCCGTCGAATACCGGAATCGGAAGAAGGTTCATGATCCCGATGTTCAGCGATAAAATACCGATCAGACTCAGATACGATAAAAATCCGTATTGAACTCCCTGCGCCGTCGCTTCGTAGATCCCGATCGGACCGCTCAGATTCTCGAGTCCCTTGCCGCGGATCAGTTTCGTCAGCACCCGGAAAATCATTCCGGAATTCTCCGCAAAATACCGTCCGGCAGCACCGACGACTTCCAGGCCTTTGATCTCGATAACGACGGTCGGCATGGAATAAATCCCGATAAGATACCGGTTTTCTTCCTCATTGAACACCGGTTCGACTACCGTGGTGAACTCCTTCCCCTCGCGTAAAACCGTATACGTTACTTTTTCACCCGCATGGTAGACGTTTTCCTCCACCATCGCGTCAAATGTTTTCGGTTCGAAAACCGTACCGTCTTCGTAGGCCAGACGAACGATTAAATCCCCCTCTTTGATTCCGGCGGTTTCCGCGGGAGAACCGGGGGTGACTTTGGAAATATACGGTTCCGGAGATTCCGTACGGTAACCGAGTGTTGCGAACAAGATCACGAAAATTACGAAGGCCAGCAGGAAATTCATGACAGGGCCCGCCAGCATCACCGCGATCTGGCGAAGACGCGGGATCCGCGGCAATGTTCTTTCCGGCGGCACCGGTTCATCGGTCTTATAGACTTCCTGAACATTGGCTTTGTCGTCTTCTCCTGCCATGGCACAGTATCCGCCGATCGGCAGCGCGCGAATCGAATACATGGTTTCCTTGCCCTTTTTCTGCCAGAGAACAGGACCCATTCCGATAGAGAATTCATAAACATAAACGTGGTTCAGTTTGGCGACAATAAAATGTCCGAATTCATGGATCGAAATGATCAGACTCAGCATTATTACGAAAAGCAGTAATGTAATCAATGTCTGCATAAACATTTCACCTTCTCTTTTACATACCGGTATGCCCAGTGGTCGCTTTCCAGAATATTTTCCAGATCTGCGTCTTTACGGTACATGCCGTTTTTGCGGAAGACTTCCAGCGTTTCTTCCACATAGCGTTCAATATCAAGGAAAGAGATTTTCTCTTCCAGAAACAGTTTTACGGCGGCTTCGTTTGCCCCGTTGAGGGCGGCGCCGAGATTTCCGCCCTGTCTTCCGGCGTCGTACGCCAGTTTCAAAAGCGGATAGCGTTCAAAGGACATTTCCCTGAACGTTAAGGATCCGATATCCGGCAGATGAAGTTTTTTAGTGGTATTCGGCATTCTCTCCGGATACAGAAGCGCGTATTGAATCGGCACCCGCATATCCGCGGTACCTAATTCCGCTATCATCGCGCCGTCTTTGTATTCCACCAGGGAATGTACGATGCTTTCCGGATGCAGCACCGTCTCAATCCGGTCATAATCCATATCAAACAACCAATGCGCTTCGATGACTTCAAAGCCTTTATTCATCATGGTCGCGGAATCAATCGTGATTTTCTTTCCCATACTCCAGTTCGGATGAGCCAGCGCTTCCGATACCGTTACGTTTTCAAGCTCTTTCCGGGTACGGTTGCGGAAGGATCCGCCGGAAGCGGTGATGATCAGTTTTTCGACCTGTTCTTTTTTATTTCCCTGTAAAGCCTGGAAAATCGCGGAGTGTTCCGAATCAATCGGACGGATCAGGATACCTTTCTTCTTAGCAAGATCCGTAACGATTTTTCCGCCCATGACCAGCGATTCCTTGTTGGCAAGCGCCAGCATCTTTCCGCATTCCAAAGCGCATACGGTCGGTCTTAATCCGATATAACCTGTTAAGGCGTTGATCACCATGTCCGCGCCGCTTTGCGAGATCAGCTCCAGCAATCCTTCATCACCGGAATAAACCCGGATTTCCGGATATTTCCGACGGAAGAATTCCGCGTCTTTTTCTTCTTTTACGGTAAGAAAACCGGGATGAAATTCCGCAATGACGGAATCAATGATTTCCGTGCGTCTGCCAACGGAAAAGGCCGCTAATTCAAAGCGGTCCCGGTATTGTCTTAAAACATCAAGGGTTTGCGATCCGATGGAACCGGACGCTCCCAGCAATACAACCGAAGTTTTCATAACAACCCCGCAATCAGCAATACCAGATATCCGTACAGCATCGAAAAGAGAATGCTGTCGATTCTGTCGAGCGCGCCTCCGTGCCCTTTCAGGTAATTTCCGTAATCCTTGATTCCGTAATGACGTTTGATTGCGGAAAAGAATAAATCACCGACCTGGCCCACTAGAGAACCGCCTACCGACAGTAACAGAACGATTCCCGGATTCATCTTGGTCAGAAGAAGGAATCCTGCGATTCCCGACGCTGCGCCGATTACAAATCCTCCGACGGAGCCTTCAATCGTTTTCTTCGGTGAAAGGCGTTCAATCAGTTTGTGTTTTCCGAAATGACGTCCGATGATGTACGCACCGATATCCGTCATACAGGTCAAAAGAATCAATACCGCAAACGCGTATTTTCCCTGGGTCTGCAGAAGATTGAACCCGCGCAAGGCAAAAAGGATCAGAATGTGCAGAAACGCCGTAATGGAAATATCTTCGATTTTGACTTTTTCATCTGCGATCATCATGACCGTCAGATAAATCAAAAACGCACCGAACAGGATCAGAGAAACCGTTTCATGGAAAAATGAGGACACCGTGATTGCCAGCGTGCATAACGGCACCGTCCAAAGCATGTGCATCGGCCATTTCTTCACAAAAATCCGGGTGATGTCATAGCTTGCCGCAACCAAAGCCAGTGTGACCGGAATATCCAGGAAATGTCCTCCTAAAAGGACGAATCCGATCAGAATTACGGCGAGTATGCCTCCGGTGATCCAACGGTCTTTCATTTCTCCACACCTCCAAACCGTCTGTGACGGTTCGCAAATTTCTCAAACATATTATAGAGTTCTTCCTTGGTGAAATCCGGCCAGAGAGTATCGGTAAAGATCATCTCCGCGTAAGCCAACTGCCAAAGAAGAAAATTCGATAAGCGCACTTCTCCCGAAGTACGGATCAACAAGTCCACATCCGGAATCCCGTCAGTCATCAGATGCGACGCGATCGTATCTTCCGTGATCTCTTCCGCCGGAATCCCTTCCTCCGCTATTTTCTTTACAGCCAGGGCGATTTCCCGGCGGCTACCGTAATTCAGTGCAAAAATCAACCGCATGCCGGTATTCCCCGCGGTTTTATCAATCGCGCTTTGCAATACCTTCTGGGTATCGCGCGGCAGTCTTCCCATTTCGCCGATTAAAGACACCCGGATGTTTTTTTCCATGAGATCTTTGAGAAAACGCTCGAAAAAGACCGCCGGAAGTCCCATCAGATACGAGACTTCTTCTTTCGGGCGGATCCAGTTTTCCGTGCTGAACGCGTAGCACGTCAGATACTTTACGCCGGCATCGGATGCCGCAATCGCGATATCATGAATCGTTTCGGAGCCTTTATAATGGCCGTAGGTACGGGGTTTCCCCTGTTTTTTGGCCCAGCGTCCGTTTCCGTCCATGATGATCGCGACGTGACTCGGAACATGTTCCATGTTAGATCTTCATGATGTCCTTGGTCTTTTCCTGGGTCATCTGATCGATCTTCTTGGTGTACTTGTCCAGAAGCTTGTTCATGTCTTCTTCGCCTGCTTTGCGCAGATCTTCCGGAACCGTCTTGTCCTTACGGATCGCATCGACGACATCACGGCGTACATTACGCGCCGCAACTTTCGCTTCCTCTGCGTACTTGGAAGCCAGTTTTGCGAATTCCTTACGGCGTTCTTCCGTTAACTGCGGTACATTCATACGGATGCCGGTGCCGTCGTTTTGCGGTGTAAGGCCGATGTTCGCTGCGAAAATCGCTTTTTCGATCGTCTTCAGAAGATGCGAATCATACGGTTTTACGTATAACTGGCGTCCTTCGACAACCTGGATGCCCGCTACCTGATTGAGCGGGGTCATCATGCCGTAGTACTCGACTTCGACTTTGCTTAACATATTCGGATTCGCCGCGCCCGTGCGGATATCACGGAACGACTCTTCCAGATGGGCAAGAACCTTATCCAGACGTTCTTTGGATTTTTCAACTCTTTCGTTCATACTCATGCCTCCTTTGATATGACAGTGCCGATCGGCTGCTGTTCTACTACTTTTTGAATATTCGTGATTTCATTCATGTTGAACACGACCAGATCGATATGGTTTTCCATACAGATCGTGATGGCCGTCTGGTCCATGACCTTGAGGGATTTCGTGATGACATCCATGTAGGATAACCGGTCGAATTTCACCGCGTTTGGATTGATTCTCGGATCATCCGAATAGACGCCGTCAACTCCGTTTTTCGCCATCAGAATCACTTCTGCGTGTACTTCCGCCGCGCGTAACGCCGCGGCGGTATCGGTGGAGAAGAACGGCTGTCCGGTTCCTGCGGCGAAAATGACAATGCGCTTTTTCTCCAGATGTCTTATCGCGCGTCTTACGATAAACGGTTCCGCAACTTCGTCCATCTTGATGGCTGTCTGTACTCTGGTAGGAATACCGCGTTTTTCAAGCTGTCCCTGCAATGCCAGCGCATTGATGGTCGTTCCCAGCATTCCCATGTTGTCGACCTGCACACGGTCCAGCCCGAGTTCCTGCGCGAATTTCCCGCGGACGATATTGCCCGCTCCTACAACGATACAGATTTCCACGCCGAGATCGTATACTTTTTGAATCTGTTCTCCCAGTACGTCCAGTTTGGCGCTGTCGAGGATTTTGGAA
>CACZNO010000264.1 GCA_902782505.1 uncultured Erysipelotrichaceae bacterium
AGGAAATAAACGGACCTTCACAGGTCCGTTTTCCTTTGGTTTTGCCGGTTCAGTTCCCGGTTTTCCTCTTTCCAGCGATAGTATTCGCTGACTAACGGCGTATAGCCTCTGCGTGTCAGATCCTCATACGTGATCCGGTAATTACCTTTGTAATGGCGTCCGGACTCCAGGAAACGCAGGTATTCCTGCATGTATGCGTCGATCGCGTGAAGTCCCTTATCATCCGTGATCACCGGGAAATAAAACCGAGTCCAGGTAAACTCGTGATCTCCCGTGAAGTCATAAAACTTTGCGTCAAAGTGCCGGATCATCGTCTTGAGCGCCCAGTCGAAATCCTTCCCGGTGCGTTTTCTTTTACGGTACAGTTTTTTGGCGTAACGGCGGATCTTGCCTTTCATCTTCGTGACGGTGACATCGGACAGATCGATTTTTCCGTCTTCATACCGGAATCCTAAGAAATTCCAGGATTCCCCCGGATCCGCGCGCAAGACCTTGGTCGGATTCAGTTCCAGTTTTTTCTCTTCCAGGGTTTTCATGATCGCACGGAAGACCTCTTCGCGCTCATCTTCGCTTTGCGCAAAGACGATGATGTCGTCGGAATAGCGGAAATACGGGATCCCCGCCTTCTCCATCGCAAAATCCAGATCCCGCAGGTACAGGTTCGCAAAGAAACTCGACAACGGTACGCCGGCCATCGCGCCGCGTTTTTCTTTCACCGTTTCCCCGTTGAACACGCACGCGTCTTTCTCCAGCAATTCCTCCAGAAAACCGTACAGCGGAAGATCCTCCGCCAGCACTTCCCGAAGCTGTTCTTCCAGGATCTTTGTGTCAATCGAATTGAAATAATCGTGAATATCAACCTTGAGGACATACCGCTTATCCAGATCCTTGATCCGCAGGATCTTATCAAACGCCGTCTTGGCGGTTTGGCGCATGCGGAAGGAATAACAGTTGTCCGATAACACGCCGTCGTATTTGTACAACAGGTGTGCCAAAAGTTTCAGCACCTGGTTCTCTTCCGCGGAAAACATATACACCGTACGTTTTTTCGAGGAATCCAGCTTCGAGAGGATTTTCTTTTCCGGAAGCCCAAACGAAAGCGTACCCGTAATACGCAGGTACGCTTTGTCATGAATAAAATCCTCCAGTTCGCGAAGTTCTTTTTTCGTAAGCTGATTCCGTTCCCTTTTCGACTGCAGGAACGCTTCCCAGGTTTCCTCCCGGGATAATTCATCGAGGATCGTCATCATAAATAGAAAGAGAAAAAGCTTTGAAGTAAGCTGTGCTTACGATACCGGACGGTACGGAACCCCTCTGCCCGCAAAGTCTTTTACGGGGAACCGCTGCGTCCGCCGCGGGCGCGTTTTACCGCGTTTCTCTTTCCGTTGAACGGGTTTTACAGATATTTGTGCAACCGGTCGCGGATATACGCGTACGTATTGGGATAGTGTTTCACGAAATTGATAAACGGTACGCCGGCCTTTTGAGCGGTTTCTTTGCTCCAGCGGTATTCCCGGTGTGCGGTGGTCGTCTTTCCGATCAGCATCATCACTAATTTCGCCTTCCCCTCCTCGTACACGACGATCGAGTAGTTCATGAACCGCCCTTCGCCGCCGAAGGTCACCGGGGAAACATCCTCCTTCACTTCGTATTGCGGGAAATCAGCCGCCAGAACTTCCATGATCTTATCCCGGCAGCTCTTCGCCTCTTCTTCCTCCGTCGGGTTGTAGTACGCTTCTTCCTTCTCTTCTTCGCGCCGGATGTTTTCCTTCCATTCCGAAGCCTGTTCCTTCAGGTTCGAGAAGAACGAAGATACCTTTTCCTTGTTTTCCTCCGAGGTCAGTTCCGCCGCCTTTTCCGAAACCGTATCCTTTACCTTGTTGAAAAACGCAGAAGCCTTTTCCTTGTTTTCCTCGGACGCGATCTCCGCTGCCTTTTCGCTGACAGTATCCTTCACCTTGTTGAAAAACGCGGAAGCCTTTTCCTTGTTTTCTTCGGAAGCGACGTCCTTGATGAACTTTTCGCCCTGTTTGAGCACCTTATCAAACAATCCCATATGATACCTCCTGTCGTGTTTTACGACGAAAAACGGTTCCTTCCGGAATCCTTTATGATGAAAAAACCGTTGATCTTCAACGCGATTATAACATAGGTATTATGATCCCTGTCAAAAAACAGCCTCCGATTTACCCGATTGGCTGTTTTTTCCGTTATTTATGTGTCCAGCGATAGTATTCCAGATCGTCCTTCGCGTCATCGATGAACGAGTCTTCTTTGAATTCTGTGCGGTAAAACAAGGAGTTCCCGTACAGTTTCTCAAAGTCTTCCATGCTTAAGACATACGAGGCGTTGGTCCCCTTGACGCGCAGTTTCCCGTCTTCGGTTCTCCGCATGTACACGCGGTTATTCCCCATCCCGCAGCACAGAAGATAATCGTTTTCCAGATACAATAAGACCTGGTCAAAATCAGAAATCGGAATCATCCCGCATGCCGTCCACAAATTGCGCGAATTTCATATAGCTGAGCACCGGATACACCGAATCTTCTTCCGCCAGCAATCCCGCGTCCTTGAACGTGATTTCCAGCACCTTGCCGTCCGCCTTCAAAAGACGCAGCGTAAACGTCTTGGTTCCGGGTTCCGGCTTCGCCTTGCGGGTATATACCGACAACTGGTTCAGTTTCTCGTAAAGATCGCTGATCTGGAAGAAATCGCTGACGGTCACGGTATAGCGCTCATGTACGATCTCCACCTGTCCCGGAGGTTCATAACGGAAACTCTTCACGTAATTGTTCCAGTCCTCGTCGCCTTCGATTTCCATCGCGTCCCAGAAATTCTGTATATGTTTCGTCGCTTCCACAAACGCCGCGGCCAATCCCGCAACGCCTACCACACCGATAATCAGTTTTTCAAACATCACGACACCTCCGTTTCCTGGATATTTGTATTATCCGATGTCCAAAGAAAAAGCGCAAGTCACAAAGAACCTGCGTTGTCGTCTTTCACGAATACTATGGCCTCTCCTTTTCGAAATACAGGTATCCGGAACCTTCCAGATAAATGTAGAATCCGATCCCGTCATTCTGACTGCGGTAAATAGGACATCTCTGCCATTCTGTTTCCTCGGTCATTTCCAAAGTTACAACACCTTCCTCCGAGTATTTCGGGGATTCCGGCAAATTTTCTGTGAACCTTGAACGGCAAAAATACAGCTCATCCTTATAGAGAATATGCGGAGCCGTATCATAGTGTACTTTGCAGCAACAAAGAAGAGTCAACATACTTAATAGGCATATATATAGTTTCTTTTTCACTTCGCCGAACGTCATAATATCCATTCTCCCTCTGTATTCTATAGTTTGATTCTACCACCTGTTTTTCACTTTCTCCGCAAACCCAGGGATATTTTGAAACTCCAGCACGGTTCCGTCATCCAAGGTAACGGTGCCGCTGTAGTTTCCGAAGACCTGATGCTGATCCGATTCGATGAGGATGGCGTTGATGCGGTTTTTCCGGTCCAGAACCGGTTGGAAATCACACTCGAACCGTCCGTCGCTGGACGTGAAGCACCAAGGCGCCATATAGTCGTCGTCTCCGTTTTCATCCACCGGGATCTGGAAGATCACACGGTCCAGCTTGTGGGCTTTTCCGTCGTAGAAGACCATGTTTTCGCTGGCGGCGGAAGTATCTCCGAACCCATATCCGATATTCCAGCCGATCTTGTGTCCGTCAAGGAGTCCTGACGCGCTGCCCCAGTACCAGGTATTGGAATAAGTCCAGACCCCGCGTCCCCAATCCAGGGTGCCGAAAGCGGAATCCGGATTGAATTCGTGGGTGAACGATCCGACGCGCACATAGCCCTTGGCGCGCATGCAATTGATTTTCTGGTTGTAGTAAAACGCCTTGGGATCTTCTTTGTAAGGAGTCGCGATCACCATGGACTCTTCCGGTTCCTCGGTCAGGATCACTTCCGCGTACAAGGTGTTGCCGTCCTTGAAATCAGGCCAATTTACCTTCAAAACACGCTCCTGGCCGTTGTTTTTGAACGTCATGGATACTTTTCC
>CACZNO010000265.1 GCA_902782505.1 uncultured Erysipelotrichaceae bacterium
CGCGTTCGTGTTGTTTGCATCCACGGTATTATCGGCGATGTTTGTTCCGATGCTGGGATTGCTCATCAACCTTCTGTTCCCGAAGATGAACTGGGACCGGGAGATCGTGGTCATCAAGCAGAGCATGTCCAGTTTTGTCGCGATCATGGGCGGCATGGGTCTTACTGCGCTGATGTTGTTCGTTTACTTCAAATGGCTCATTGATTTCCGTCCGCTTTATGTGCTGGCGGGGTTCGAAGCGCTCTTGGTTCTCCTGGTGATTATTCTCTGGATCGTGTTGAATACGTGGGGTAAAAAGCGCTTTGCGTCGATCACAAACTGACACAAAACTTGATTGCAATCAAAAAAGTTGATAAAAATACGGAAAGTTTCACAAAAAAGGTTGCGTTTACCGGCATGGATGGATTAAAATCGTAGATGTATGGAGGAAAATACGATGAAGAAATTATTAGCAGTTTTATTAGTAATCTGTTCCTTACTGTGCGTTTCCGCATGCGGTAAGAAGTCCGTTAAGGGCGAAGCGCAGACTCCGGCAAACGATGACGGACAGTATACGACAGCCAAGGTTACTTTAGTCGATGGCAAATTCACGGAAGTCGTTCTGGATACCTGGTATCCGGATGCACAGAAGTTCAAGAAAGAACTCGGCAACGATTACGGCATGAAGGCTCTTTCCGAAAAGATCGGCATCGGCAAAGAATGGTTTGAACAGTGTGAAGCTTTCGAAAAATGGTGTGTAGGCAAAACTCTCGACCAGGTCATGAACATGAAGACCAAGACCGGCGGAGAAGGAAGCCCGGTACCTGATGAACCGGATTTAGCGACCGGCTGCACCATCTATGTAGGACAGTTCCAGGAAGCGATCAAATTAGCTACAGACGCAGCGAAATAATCTTTTCCGAAATACTGAACCAAAGGGAGCGGACATTGTCAGCTCCCTTTTTGTTTTGCAAGTTTCATAAAAACAGTCTATCATCATATCATCGGAGGTAGTATGAAGACACTTTGGAAGTACGCGAAAATGAACCGCCACGACGTGATTCTGCTGGGGATTGTCGCCTTATGCGCTGCGCTGATCTATGCCGGCTTATTCATTTTCCGCGCGCAGAATTCGCCCAGGGAAAAGGTCGCGGTGGTCCGCTACCAGAACCGGGAAGTGATGCGGATCGATCTTTCCAAAGACGGTGTCTATACGACCGAGGCGACTTTGGGAACCGTGACGATCGAAGTGAAAGACGGCGCGGTCCGGGTCGAAAAGGAAACGTCCCCGTACCATTACTGTTCGTTACGCGGATGGGTCAAACAGACCGCCGATCCGATCGTGTGCTTACCCAACGAGCTCGTGATCACGATCGAAGGCGCGGACGACGGGAACGATATCAACCTGCGATGCACCAGAACCGTACGAAAAAACTGGTGACAGAGGCGTTATTGTTGGGGGCTGCCATTCTGTTACAGATGATCGAACCGGGACTGCCCTTAGCGGTTCCGGGGGTAAAACTCGGACTGGCCAACATCATCGGGATGATCGCGCTGTTCCTTAACGGCGCGGGATCGATGTTACGAGTCAACCTGATGCGGGTGCTGCTCGCATCGTTATTGCGCGGCACATTGTTCGGAACCGCGTTCTGGCTCAGCTTATCCGGCGTCATGCTGTCCTCGGTCATGGTGATCACCGCGCGGAAGTTCTCGAAACTGTCCGTTATCGGACTTTCGGTTCTTTCTTCGGTGTTCCATTGCCTGGGGCAGATTCTGGCGGTATCGGTGATTTACGAAAACGTTTATCTGATTTCGTATCTGCCGATGATGTGGATCCTCAGCATTCCGACCGGGATGCTGACGGGAATTCTGACCAGACTGGTGTTTGCGCGCATTCATAAAAAAGGGGGAATTGAAGATGACATACAGTTATAAACCGAAGGGAACTTGTTCCACGAATATGACGTTTACCGTGGAAGACGGCGTGATTTTGGATGTCGTCGTCGAAAACGGATGCTCGGGAAACCTGAAGGGGATCCGCTCTTTGCTGAAAGGGATGAAGGTCGAGGATGCGATTGCGAAACTCGACGGGATCCGCTGCGGTTACAAATGGACTTCCTGCCCTGACCAGATTGCGCAGGGTTTGAAGCTTTATCAGAATTAACACAAGTACTTACCGGGGGGATAGTATGAAAAACCTGAAATTCTTATGGAATAACGCTTCAGGTTCGGTCCGCCTCCGGCAGATTCTGCTGATTTTCATTGTCATGGGCTACGTCCTTCTGGGACTGGTCAGCCCGTTATTATTCAGTTTTATGATTGACAACGTGATCGACAATGCGCCGATCACAAATCCCATCGTCGGGACCCTTGCCGGCTGGATCGGCGGAGTATCTTTTATCCGCGGGCATCTTTGGGTCGGCTCGGCGGTATTGCTGGGGGTCAGCGTACTTTACGCGGTGTTGGTGTTTATCAAGGGACGCTGGAACGCGGTGATTTCGGAATCCGTCAGCGAGACGATCCGGAACCGTCTCTACGCGCATTTACAGATGCTGCCGTACTCTTACCATGTACGGGCGAAGACCGGGGATCTGATCCAGCGGTCCAGCTCCGATATCAATACGATCCGCCGTTTCCTGGCACGGGAATTGACAGATATGTTCTACGCCATCTTCACCGCGGGCATCGCCGTTACGATCCTGTTTACGATGAATGTGAAACTGGCGTGGTATTCCCTTGTCAGTCTGCCGCTGATCTTCGGCTCCGCGTTTATCTTCTTCAAGAAGATGCAGCGGAACTTTGAAAAGGC
>CACZNO010000266.1 GCA_902782505.1 uncultured Erysipelotrichaceae bacterium
TCCCGTAATTGATCGAATAATTCCGTCGTGAAATGAAGACCCGCGGTCGGTGCGGCGGCAGAGCCTTCGTATTTCGCGTAAACGGTCTGATAGCGTTCCTTGTCTTCGAGTTTTTCACGGATATAAGGCGGCAGGGGAACGTTTCCGAGTTCATCCAGAATTTCCATGAAGACGCCGTTATACAGCATCTCCATTTTCCGGACGCCTTTATCGCCGATTCCGACGCATTTCGCTTTCAGTCTTCCTTCACCGAAATCGATGACGGTGCCGAGCTTGATGACGCGGGCGTTTCCGCAAAGGCATTCCCAGATGTCTCCGTCCTGTTTCAGCAACAGAACTTCCACGTGCGCGCCGGTGCCTTCCTTGACGCCGAAAAGACGCGCGGGGATGACGCGGGTGTTGTTGCGGACTAACACGTCGCCTTCGTGCAGTTCGTCCAGAATGTCGTAAAAGTGTTTATCTTCATACGCGCCGGTATTCTTATCCAGCACCAAAAGCCGGGATTCCGGACGGTTTTGAAGGGGAACCTGCGCGATGAGTTCCTTCGGCAGGTCATAGGCAAATTCACTGGTTTTCATTAAAAGCCTCTGTGCGCGATATTGGCGCGTTCCATTTTGCGGAATTCTTCCGCTTTAAACTCCGCGAAACGGTCCTCTTTGATCGCCGAGCGGATTTCTTCCATAAAGTGAATCAGGAAACGGAGATTGTGAATCGACAGTAAGCGCATGCCGAATCCTTCGTTTTCCTTGATCAGATGATGTACGTAGGCGCGGGTATAATGCCGGCACGCGTAACAATCGCATTCCGGATCGATCGGTGTGAAATCGTCCGCGTATTTCGCGTTCTTGATGTTGACGCGGCCTTGTGATGTCATCAAAGTTCCATGACGGGCAATGCGGGTAGGCAACACGCAGTCGAACATATCGATACCCCGGGCGACGCCTTCCAGAATCGCGTCCTTGGAGCCGACGCCCATCAGGTATTTCACCGCTTCTTCGGGTAATTCCGCCACCGCGTAGTCCATCATCCGGTACATGGTCGGCTTGTCTTCGCCGACGGAAGTGCCGCCGATGGAGTAACCGTCAAACCCCATTTTGACTAATTCCCGTGCGGAGTGACGGCGGAGATCTTCGTATTCTCCGCCCTGAACGATTCCGAACAGTGCCTGATTGGGATTCTTATGGGCGTCTTTTCCGCGCTTGGCCCACCGTAAGGTGCGCTCGACGCTTTGTTCCATGTATTCCCTGGTCGAAGGATATCCCGGGCACTCGTCAAAGGACATGATGAAGTCTGCGCCGATATCGTTTTGCGCTTCGATGGAAATCTCCGGCGACATGAAGCAGGGGGAACCGTCAATGTGGGAACGGAAGTGAACGCCTTCTTCGGTGATCTTGCGGTTGTCCGCGAAGGAAAACACCTGGAAACCGCCGGAATCCGTCAGCATCGGCCGATCATACTGCATGAATTCATGGACGCCGCCGGCTCTTTTTACGATATCCGTGCCGGGACGGAGCCATAAATGATACGTATTGGCTAAAACGATCCCCGCATTCATTTCCTTGAGTTCTTCCGGTGACAGGAATTTCACGGTCGCCTGGGTTCCCACCGGCATAAAAATAGGGGTTTCAACATCCCCGTGCGGAGTATGAAGAATACCGGTGCGGGCTTTTCCGTCGGTATGGGTGATTTCAAAGTGAAAGTTGGGGTTCATAGACAATCTCCTTTGGCGTTCTGTAACAGTATAGCGGATTTTTCCGCAAGGTCACGGATTTTTTCCGTTAAGGAGCGGGAAAGCGACAGATCCTTGAGGCTTTTGGCGTTGGCGAGGATATTATAGGATTCCGCGACGATTACCGTATGAAGATAATCCAGCGCGGTATACGCGTCCGCGGCGACGTTTTGATTTCCTAAAGGAATCATTCCGGCGATCAGCTTCATGGCGTCGTACGCGAGCTCCGCCAGATTCAGCGGGATTTTCGCAGCCAGAATCAGCGCTTCCTGAATTTTGCGTTCACGGATTTCCTTTTCCTCTTCGGTGTCTTTGGGCAAACGGTAGGCGCCGATGACGCTTCCGTACAAAAGCGCATCGTCGTCCACGGCCTTGAAAAAGGCTTCCTTGATCGGTAACAGACGGTCAAACGCATTCTTAAACGCTTCTTTTTCTGTTTCGGGACGCTCTTCGAATTTCTTTTTTCCGAAGGAAAGATGCGCGTACATCCGCGCTAAGGAGATTCCCATGACTCCCAGATAAGCGGAAGAAGATCCGCCGCCGGGGGCCGGAAGAGAAGAATCCAGTTTCTCCGCGTAGTTTTCCAGGGATAATTCGACCAGTTTTTCCATAAACGCCGTCCTCCGTGCCTATTTTAACATAATACGGGTTCGTTCATGGGAAAACAATGATAAAATGAGCCCATGAGATACCGCCGCGTTTATCTGGAAATCACTCCGCGCTGTAATCTATCCTGTTCGTTCTGCGTTCAAAAGCGCATCAAGCGGGAAGATCTTTCCTATGCGGATTTCTGCGCCGCCGTCAAACAGATCGCCGGGGTTACGGATACCCTGTATTATCACGTCATGGGAGAGCCGTTATTACACGAAGATCTGGACGCCATGATGGATGAGGCCTGGCGTAGGGGACTTCGCTCCGCCATCACCACCAACGGCCTCTTATTGGGAAAGAAAATCGGGAAATGGAAGGACAAGAAGATCTCGCGGATCAACGTTTCTCTGCACGCATACATTGATAAAGACAATTCCTTATCCCAAGAACGGGCCCTTCGCACCGTGGAGGAAGCGGAAATCATCCAGCAAGAGACCGGGTCCATGGTTTTTCTGCGGCTGTGGGATTCGGACAACACGGAACAGAAAGAGCTGGAAAAGAGAATTCTGGACCGTTACGGAGTTCTGCCGGATGAAAGCGTATTTCAACCTAACGGAATTGCCTTGTCCAAGGGGATCCGGCTTCAGAAAGACCGGAAGTTTGTATGGCCGATGGATGCCGAACACGGGAAGGAACACGGGTTTTGTCAGGGACTGCGTACGCATTTTGCGGTGTTGTCCGATTTGACGGTGGTTCCGTGCTGTCTGGACGCGAAAGGGGATCTTTCCTTAGGAAATCTGCGCGAAAAACCGCTGGAGGAGATCCTGAATTCCGCGCGGGCGAAAGAAATCTACGAAGGGTTTTCAAGGCGGAAAACCGTTGAGGAAATCTGCCGGCATTGTGAATATAAAGAACGCTTTGGTGGATAACTGCGGGACAATTCCGGGACGAAAATGGGACGACATGCGTCCTGTTTTTTTGTATCGTGAAAAAGGAGGCGGGCATGTACGAAAACAGGATGATCGACTATATCGCGCCTTGCGAAAACGGGAGTGAAATCGGAATCCGCGGAAAACGGCGGACGGTCCATGGAATATCTCCCACGGAGATTGTGGAATCTCTGTGTCTGGAGGAAGGAGCCAGTCTTCGCGGGGCCTTGGATGCGGGAAAACACTATCTGGGCAACCTGTATAAAGTGCCGGTGCGCTTTTCCGGATCGGGATGTTATCTTTTCCCGACCGGAGGGATCAAGGACCGCGAAACCGTGTGGGTATTCTTTGAACAGGTAAAAGACGTGACAAAAGGACCTTACGCCAACACGGTGATCGGGTTTTATGACGGCTTGTCGATCACGGTTCCCATCGGAAAACGATCCCTGACGGATAAACTGGCGTTATGCCGGAAATACCGGAATCTTGCCCAGTCCTCCGCCCATTTAGCCGATTTGTTGGAACAGGAGGTGCGGTAATGAGTGATGTAAAAGAACATAAAACGTTTTTGAAAAGAATTCCGGGAAAACTGTTGATTCTTCTTCTTGCGTGCGCCGTATTTCTGATCGCCGCGGGGTTTCTTTTCTCTTCGATGGGAGTGCGCAAAATCCGTGAAGATACCTACGCTGTTACCCCGGAATCCGTTTTGTATGCCGGTAAGTATTACACTTCCGGAACTGTATTTCCGCAGGATCCCGTAACGCTGAAAATTCCGGGAAACGTCAAAAAGTGGCTGGTGCGGGAAGGAGAGAAAATCGATAACGGCGCGCAGATCTGTGTGTATACCGAAGAAGGCGCGGAAAAGACCTTCAAAAGTACCTCCTCCGGTATCGTTCTTCAGATGGAGGAACAGGAGATCCGGATCGCCAATCCGAAAAAACTCGGCGTATCGTTTGAGATTCCTTCTTCCCTGCGGAATACGCTGGCAATCGGGGATAAGATTCTCGCCGGCGGGCGGGAAGCGAAGATCAGTTTTCTTTCCGGGATTGCGAAAAACGACAGTGCGCAGGGCGTATATGAGGCGGAAGCGTCGTTGCCCTCCGGTGCGGACGAAACGATCGGAAGCGTTCTTCCGCTGGAAATCCGCAAAGGAGAAGAAACGACAGTCTGGAAAGTATCCGAAGACTGCGTGATCCGTTCCAGGGGGAAAGACTATGTTTTCTATCCTTCATGGCTCTCGCATGTCACGGATCTCAAAGCGAAAGATTACGCTGCGGCGAAAATCCTTCATTACGAAGACGGGTACTACTATATGGAACCGGTGTCCGGCGGGACGATTTTGAAGCTGTCGGAATTCACGCGGGAATATCTTTCGGAACTGGTCGGCAAATTATGATGCGTTTGATCGGGGTGTACAAATCGTTTGGCGGAAAGGATGTTTTGAAGGATGTCTCGGCGCGGGTGGATCCCGGAGATTTCATCATCGTGCGCGGAAAAAGCGGTTCCGGAAAATCGACGTTTCTGAAAATCCTCGGCGGTTTCCTGAAAGCGGATCATGGGAAAATACTCTGGAAAGGAGAAGATATCGCCGGTTATAAAGAAAGGGAAAGAATCGTCTGGCGCCGGGAAAATCTGGGATTTGTGTTTCAGGATCTTCAATTGATTCCGTATCTTTCTGCCAAGGAGAATGTCTGTCTTCCCATGGTTTATCAGGGAATGAAACAGAAAGACGCGCAGAACCGGGCGGAACGGTTACTGAATATGGTAGGGTGCGGGAAAGTCATGAATCAGGATCCCAAGAAGCTTTCCGGCGGAGAAGCCCAAAGAGCCGCGATTGCCAGAGCGTTGGGCAATATGCCGGGATTGATTCTTTGCGACGAACCTACCGGGTCGCTGGATACGCAAAATGCCAAAACGGTTATGAAACTTCTGAAAACCGTCAACCGTTACCGGAAAACGGTGATCGTCGTAACGCATGACAGTTCGCTCGAACAATACGGAAACCGCGTCTGGGATATCGCGGAAGGCAGGTTGAAAGAAAGATGCTGAGAGAAGCGCTGCGCTATCTTCTGCGGCATAAGATCACCGTCTTTCTGACATCTTTGGGCATCGCGGTATCAATCAGCTGCATTCTGTCCGTAAGGTTTTTATCGGCGTCCGTACAAACCGCGCTGGAAGAAAAACTGGACGAATTCGGAATGAAAACAGTTACGGTAGATCTTTTCCGGAAAGACGGATTACCCGCTTCGTTTGAAGAGGATCTGGTGCGGAAAGGGATCGTCACAATGATCTCTTCACGCACCGTGAAAGTATCGCAAATAGACGGTGAAATGACCGCAGTCTATTATGCGGAGCCTTCTTTCTTTGATTTGACCTCGCTTTCTTTGGCACGTGGAAGATTCTTCACGGGGGCGGATCTTGACCGGAAAGTCTGCGTGATCGGATCCGGTATAGCCGAAAACAAAAAAAACGTCATTCGACTGGGGGAAGAAATCCGGATCGAAAACACCGCTTACGAAGTCATAGGAATACTGGCAGAAGACAGTTATGATCTGAACGGTGTGTATGACGAAGCGGTTATCGTTCCTTTCGAAGGACGGTATCCGGAGGGGTATGTGTTGATGCTATCGAAGGAGGAGACCGAAAAATCCCTTGCGGACGCCTTGGGGGAGTACCTTGATGAAAAGGAGTTTGCGATTCATACCAATGCGGATTTTCAAAGCTCCATGCGTACGGTAACGGATCTTGTTGCGGGTGTGCTGGAGTGGATCGCGCGGATTTCCTTGTTTGTGTCCGCGTTCGGGCTGATGTCGGTGGTATACATTACAGGAGCTGCCCGAAAAAAAGAGTGGGGAATCCGCAAATCGGCGGGAGCCGGGAAACGCGATATACTGGTACAGCTTCTGATGGAATCCGGCATGATCGCGGCCGCGGGGTTTCTGGAAGGAACAATCCTTTCCTACGGATGGATCACGGTTCTGTCTTCTCTTCTTGGCCTTCCTTTGTTTGCGGATTGGAAAGAATTGTGGGAAATCGGCGGAATGACGGTGTTCTTCGGAATCCTGGCGGGAATCGTTCCCGCATGGCGTGCGGCGAACGCGACGGTAGCGGAGTGCCTGGAGGCATAGGAAAAGCCGCTGGGGAAGCGGCTTTTCCAATTATGATTGATTTTGCAAGGGGATAGAATACGGATCTCATAACAAAGGGGATATTATGCAGGGAGCTGATCCGTACAGATATTTCCTATCTGCAATTTCAGTATAAAAAATCAAAACCGTACGACTATCGTGAAAGAATGGAAAATTATGTGAAATTCAAACGGTTTTCCGGGAAAGAAAAGAAGGCGTTTCCGCCTTCAATTCAATTCATTCGTTGGGAAAATTAAGGGAGGGTACATAGACAATTTCTGTCCTGTACAAATATAATATAACCGGGAATCGTCAAGTACCTTTCGCCCAAATTTGTAAAATTATGTGAAATGGAGGCGTTTTATGAACGTATATGATTTCGACGGAACGATTTACGACGGGGTCAGCACCGTTGATTTGGTAAAGTTTGTCTTGAAAAAGAATCCGCTCCGTTTTTATAAGCTTCCGTTCGCGGCTTTACGCATTCTGGGATATTATCTTCACTTAACGGACAAGGCTTTCGCGAAGACCGGCATTTACCGTTTTATCGCGGGCATTCCCGACGCCGAAAAGGTGATCGAGGAATTCTGGAATCAGAACATTCAAAAGATTTATCCCTGGTACTTGGCGCAGCAGAAACCGGACGATGTGATCATCTCTGCTTCCCCCATGTTTGAAATCGGAGTGATTTGCCGGAAACTCGGAATTCAGAATGTGATCGCGTCCGAAGTAGATCTGAAAACCGGGAAACCGACCGGCATCAACAATGACGGTCCGCATAAGGTCACGCATTTCTACGAACGCTTCCCGGCGGCGGTTATCGACGAATTCTATTCCGATTCGCGTCATGACAGATATCTGGCGGAACATGCGAAGAAGGCGTTCTTTATCCGCGGCGGGAAACCGGAACCGTGGTGAGATCTATGGCGGAAAAATACACTGTCCTGAAAACGGAAATCAAGAAAGACGGTGTTACGGTCATCCTGGCACAAAAAGACAGCGAGCCGGATGTTCTGGAACTGTCACTGGAGGATTTTCTGGAGGAAAGTCTTCACGAAAATGACCGCATCTCTTCCGCGCAGTATCTTGATCTGAAGAAGAAAAGCGTCCGTTATAAAGCGTACCGTCTCTGTATCCGCAAACTGTCGGTCAAAGACCGTACGGAAAAGGAGATCCGCGGGATTTTATCCGAACAGGCGGAACTTTCGAAAAAGGACGCCGAAGAGATCTTTGGAAAACTCAAGCGGAAAGGGTACATCGATGATTCCGGTTACGCGGATACCGTGATCCAGGATCTGCGCGCCTCGCTTTTCGGTAAAGAACGGATCTTGAAAGTTTTGAAGGAAAAGGGGATTTCCGAAGAACTGATCCGGGAAAAACTGAACGCGGAAAAGCCGGAAAAGGAAATCGAGCGCGGAGCGCAATATGCCGGAATGCTGATTAAGACGCTCGATAAATATCCGCAGAAAGAGAAACGCGGACGTCTTTTGCGGAAACTTGTGTACCGCGGTTATGAAAAAGACGATTGTACGGAGATCTTGTCTTCGATAACGTTTGAAAAAAACGAAGAGAAGGAACACGCGCTTTTACGCAAGGCGTTTGACAGCGCCTATACCCGTCATGCGCGCAAATATGAAGGTCCGGCATTGAAAAACGCGGTCCTTCGATCACTTTTGTCGAAAGGTTTCCGATATGATGATATTATGGAATACTGGAATGAAAACGGAGGAACAGACCAATGAAAGTAAAAGAAATGACAGCCGGCGATAAAATCGATCAGCCGTTACTGATCGCCGCGGTGCACGAGGGAGTGACGGGAAACGGGGCTCCTTATCTCACGCTGAATCTGCAGGACGCCTCCGGTTCTCTTGACGCGAAACTCTGGGACGTGAAACCAGCGCAGAAAGAAATCTGCGAAGCCGGGAAGGTCATCCGGATCCGCGGAGATATCATCAACTATAAAGGTCATGCCCAGATGAAGATCCTGACGGTTGCACCTTACGAAGGTGAAGTGAAACCGGAAGACTTCCAGGCATTGACACCCATTGATACGGAAGCCATGAAGTCCGACGTGGAAAAAGCTATCGAGTCCATCCGTCATCCGGTCCTGCACGACATTGTGGAACATCTGTTGGGAAAAGCAGGGGAAAAGTTTTATACGCATCCGGCAGCTTCCAAGAATCATCATGAATTCAAGGGCGGCTTGGCGACCCATGAGACAAACATGCTGAAAATGGCGTATGTCTTCCTGGAACAGTATCCGTTCTTAAACCACGATTTATTGATTGCGGGTGTGCTTTGCCATGATATCGGGAAACTCCGTGAATTAAGCGGCGGTGTCGTAACGGAATACACTTTGCCGGGAAAACTTCTCGGTCATGTTTCCATCGGTGCGGAAATGGTGGATGAAGCTGCCAGAGAACTGGGCTACGAAGACGAGAAGGAAGTTGTCCTTCTGAAACACATGGTTCTTTCTCATCACGGTAAATATGAATTCGGTTCACCGGTTCTCCCGATGACGCCGGAAGCCGAAGCGCTGAA
>CACZNO010000267.1 GCA_902782505.1 uncultured Erysipelotrichaceae bacterium
CACCGTCAGGGCACCAAGTGGTGCATCTTCCCGATGTACGATTTCGCGCATCCGATCCAGGACGCCCTGGAAGGTATCACGCATTCGTTATGCTCGCTGGAATACGAAGACCACCGGCCTTTATACAACTGGGTCGTGGAAAACGTTTCGATTCCGTACCACAAGCCAAGACAGATCGAATTCGCACGCCTCGGGATCGATCATACCGTCATGTCCAAGAGAAAACTGCGTCTTCTGGTGGAAGAAAAATACGTTTCCGGCTGGGATGATCCGCGGATGCCGACGCTTTGCGGCTTGAGAAGACGCGGATATACCGCAAAATCGATCCGGAATTTCTGCGATTCCATCGGCGTCGCGAAAAGCGCCAATGTCATTGAGTTTGCGGAGCTGGAAAGATGCCTGAGAGAAGATCTGAATGCGACGGCGGAACGTACGATGGCGGTATTGCATCCGGTCAAACTGACGGTCACCAATTATCCGGAAGGAAAATCGGAAACCTTTGAAGTCGAAAACAATCCTACCGATCCGGAAGCCGGAACCCATACGATCACCTTCAGCCGTCATCTTTGGATGGAAGAAGACGATTTTCTGGAAATGCCGATTCCGAAGTACAAGAGAATGTATCCCGGCAACGAAGTCCGTCTGAAAGGCGCGTATCTGGTAACCTGCACGGGATGCCGCAAGGATGAAAACGGAAAAGTTATAGAAGTGTTCTGCGAATATGATCCGAATTCCCGCGGCGGAAATCCGGCGGACGGACGTAAGGTCAAAGGCGCGACGATCCATTGGGTCGACACGGAAAACTGTCTGGATGCGGAAGTACGCTTATACGACAATCTGTTCAATGATCCGCAGCCGGACGGACCGGATAAAAACTTCCTGGAAGCCATGAATCCGGACAGCTTAAAGATCTTACAGGGCTGCAAAGTCGAAAAATCGATGGCGAAAATCGCGGAGGAATTCGACAAGCGCGAAAACCGTACGGCCATCAACGCTCCGACCTTCCAGTTCATGCGGGTGGGATTCTTCTGCCTGGATAACCGCGACAGTTCGAAAGACCATCTGGTATTCAATCGCAGCGTATCCCTGAAAGACGGGTTCCGGAAATAAACGATAACCGTTTCTTCATGAAACGGTTTTTCTATGGAAAAGATGCCAAAACGCATCCGGCATTGTATAATAATTCTAAGAGAATTCATCCGGAAAAATATCATAAGTCTGCAGGAAGGAGATACGTATGGAATACAAACGGTTTAAGGACACCATTGTTGCGCGCATGGACCGCGGCGAGGAGATTCTGACGGAATTAAAGAAGATCGCGCTGGCGGAAAACGTGAAACTCGCGGAAATCAGCGCGTTAGGAGCGGTGGACGATTTTACGGTGGGCGTGTATAACGTGGCGGAAAAGAAATACTACTCGAATCATTTTGAGGGAGCGTATGAGATCGTCTCATTGACCGGCTCGATCAACACGATGAACGGGGAGTATTATTCCCATCTGCACATGAGCGCCGGCAACGATAAAGGAGAAGTGTTCGGCGGGCATTTGAACAGCGCGCGGATCAGCGCGACCTCGGAAATGTTTATCCGCGTGATTGACGGGAATGTCGACCGCTTCCATGATGAGGTCACCGGACTGAATCTTTTCAGATTCTAAACGCGATACGGAGGAAACCATGGCGGAAAATCAAGACGGCATGATGTGGGCATTAGTCAAGGAAAAACCGGAACAGGGCATCTGGATGAAACGGGTGCCGATCCCGGAAGTAGGGCCCAACGATGTCAAAATCAAAATTCATAAGACGGCGATCTGCGGAACCGACGTGCACATTTATCAATGGAACAAGTGGGCGCAGCACACCATTCCCATCGGGCTGACGATCGGGCATGAATATGTCGGAGAAGTCGTGGAAACCGGCGTCGGTGTGCGCGGATTCAAAAAAGGAGATCTGGTATCCGGAGAAGGGCACATCACCTGCGGAAAATGCCGGAACTGTCTGGAAGGGCATAAGGAAAACTGTAAGGATGCCAAGGGGGTCGGCGTCAACCGCAACGGGGCGTTCGCGGAATATCTGGTGATTCCCTCGTCCAATGTGTGGCCTTGCAGTCCCTTGATCGAGGAAGAACTCTACGCGATTTTCGATCCGTTCGGGAATGCGACGCATACCGCGTTATCGTATGACTGTCTGGGGGAAGACGTCATGATTGCGGGAGCCGGACCGATCGGATGCATGGCCGCGGCAATCGTGAAATTCTCCGGCGCGCGGCATGTGGTCGTAACGGATTTCAACCCGTACCGGCTGGATCTGGCGAAAAAACTCGGCGCGACCCGGACGGTGAATCTGAAGGAAGAAAACCTGCGCGACGTGATGAACGAAATCGGAATGACGGAAGGATTCGACGTCGGATTGGAGATGTCCGGTTCCGAGATCGCGTTAGACAGCATGATCCGTCATATGAAACACGGCGGAAAGATCGCGCTTCTGGGATTACAGAAGGATGATGCCAAAGTGAATCTTGAGGAAGTGATCTTCAACGGATTGAATTTACGGGGCATCTACGGACGGAAAGTCTGGGATACCTGGTACAAGATGACAACGATGGTGCAGGCGGGATTGAACATCAAGCCGATCATCACGCATCATTTCGATATCCGCGACTATGAAAAAGGATTCGCGGCGATGATTTCGGGAATGTCCGGGAAAGTGATCCTGGACTGGTCAAAGATCAATGAAACGGAGTAGGGTATGAACAAACAAGAAATATTGAAGCACTACCACGGCATCGTGGAGGACATTAAGGAAGCCGGACTTTTCAAGGGAGAAACGGTTTACGTATCCCCGCAGGGAGCGCATGTCACCTTACCGGACGGAAGAAAGCTGTTGTGCATGTGCGCCAACAACTATCTCGGGCTCGGCGACAGCCAAAGACTGATTGACGCGGCGAAAAGAACGTATGACAACCGGGGATTCGGCGTGGCTTCGGTGCGCTTTATCTGCGGCACGCAGGATATTCATAAACAGCTGGAAAAGCGCATCTCCGCGTTCTTGGGAACGGAAGACACAATTCTCTATTCTTCCTGTTTTGACGCCAACGGAGGCCTTTTTGAGGCTTTGTTGACCGCGGATGACGCTATCATCTCCGATGAACTGAACCATGCGTCGATCATTGACGGGGTCCGACTCTGCAAGGCGAAGAGATACCGCTACCGCAACAACAACATGGAAGATCTCGAAGCGAAACTGAAAGAAGCGGACGAAGCCGGCGCCAGAATCAAGATGATTGCGACCGACGGCGTATTCTCGATGGACGGGATCATCGCGAACCTCAAAGGCGTATGCGACTTGGCGGATAAGTATAATGCGTTAGTCATGGTGGACGATTCCCATGCGGTGGGTTTTGTCGGAAAGAAAGGACGCGGAACGCCGGAATACTGCGGCGTGGAAGGAAGAGTCGATGTGATCACGGGAACACTCGGAAAAGCGTTGGGCGGAGCCAGCGGCGGATATACTTCGG
>CACZNO010000268.1 GCA_902782505.1 uncultured Erysipelotrichaceae bacterium
CATGATCTCTCCGCTAAAGCTTGCCTTGACCCCCAGCCTAGCTGGGGTTTTTTATGGTAATACCAAAAAGCGCAGTCATTTTGACTGCGCCTTATTTTCGGTATTTTCGTCCGCTAACCGCGCATAATCGCAAACACGGTTTCCGCGATGTACGCCAGAAGCATCACCGCGCCTTCCCAGCGCTTGATCTTCTTGCCGCTCATCGCGAAGACCATCGTCATGATACTGATGGCGATCAGAACGAACATGTCGTATACGGATGCGATATTGACCGCCACCGGATGAATGGTGCTGGAAACGCCCAGGATCAGCATCAGATTAAAGATATTCGAACCGATCGCGTTGCCGACCGCCAGACCGACTTCGCCCTTGCGCGCCGCAACTATGGAAGTCGCCAGTTCCGGAAGCGAAGTACCTAACGCCACGACCGTCAGCCCGATCAGCGTTTCCGTCATGCCTAAGGCGCGTGCGATTTCCTTCGCGTTATCGACGACTAATTCGCCGCCCGCGACGATTAAACCGATACCGATCAGAATCAGCACGAAGCACATGCCGACCGGTTTTTTCTCGATCTCGTCTTCTTCCGTCGGGTTTTTGCGGGCATCATGGATCAGATACAGGATATAACCGATGAAGACGATCAATAACGTGATCCCGACCCAGCGGTATACCGTACCGGCCTGGTCCGCCATGCTCATCTTGAACATCTGTCCGGAGAAGATGACGCTTCCGCAGCACGCGAATAAGACAAACAGCGTTCCGATGATCGAAATCGGGAAATCGCGTTTGACGATCGCGGTTTCCTCCACCGGAACACCGCGGATGACGGCGCAGGATCCCAAGACCACCAAAAGATTGAAGATGTTGGAACCCACGACGTTACTCAGCGCGATTTCGTTGGAACCCGCAATCGCCGCGGATGTGGAGACCGCAAGCTCCGGCGCGCTGGTTCCTAACGCAACGATCGTAAGACCGATGATTAATCCCGGCACCCGGAAGTTTTTCGCCAGACCCGCACTTCCGTCCACAAACCAGTCCGCGCCTTTAATGAGGGCGACGAAACCGACTACCAGCAGCAGCACATTCAATAAAATTTTCATACGTACCTCCTTATTTTCGGAGAGAAAAAGCGAGCTTTTCCCTGCCTAGTGACTGCAGTAAAGTCTCGCTTCTTACAACATATTCCGGGGAATTTCTTCCCGTCCTGACGGAATCTGTCACGTGTTTCCACGCAAGCTACTCCCTTGTACCACTAGAAACTTACAAAATTAAATCCCGGTTGTCAAGTATGTCAAATCCATTCCGCGTTATCGAAGATCTTCCGCACGCATGCCAGGCTTTCATCCCGTTCCGCAGTGCGGAAATAGATGTGGAAATAGTACAGCGTTTTGCCTTCCTTGACGACGCAGGTGATGGCGGTCATGGGCACATCCCCCTTGGCCAGATAGGTATATTCAAACCCTTGCGCAAGCTTTGATCCGACCGGTAATTCGGTAAATCCCTCCAGCTTGTATCCGAATGTTTTCATGATGCTGCGCATGTAGCCTTCGTCTTTTTTCGCGATATCCTTCGCGTTTAAAAGCCGAGCTGAAAATCCGTTGATCGTCTTATCCGCCATGGAAATAAGAATGTGCCGGGTCCGATCCCATAGGACATCCGTATCCGCGACGGGAAGAATGCTAAGCGCGTCCTTCATGTCATCTTCCACGGCCTCAAATCCTTCGTCACACGGCAATACCAGCGTGTCTTTCCATTTAAACATTTCCATCTTCCGGCCTCCTATACCAAATATGAAGCGTAAACCGCATACGCCGACGCCGCCACAAGCAGGATCATCCCCAATATCGTCAGGATATGGGTTTTCCTTTCCGCGTACAGCGTCGCGATGAACTCTCTTACAAACGCGTTGATCCAGAAATAGCTCTTCGTCTTTCCGCCGATTCCCTCCGCGTAAATCCCCAGGCGCGTGGCTAAAATCCCTGCGCGGAACACGTGGAAATTCGTCGTCGCAAAGGCGATCTTCGGATCCTTTTTGTCCGTGTGTTTTTGAATCAGTTCCAACGAATTGCGGAAATTCGTCTCGGTGCTGACGGACTTGTCTTCGACGAGGATACTCGATGGATCCACGCCTTTTTCCGCAAGATAATTCGCCATGCAGGCGGCTTCGCTGATAACTTCATCGTCCCCTTTTCCGCCGCTTGGCACAAAGACAATATCTTTTCCGGACGCTTCCTTCTGCATCTTCGCGAATTCCAGCGCCCGGTCAATTCTTCCCTGTAATAATTTCGTCGGCGTACCGTCCGCTTTGATCTGGCAGCCCAGGATCAGAATATAATCCCTGTCAAACGCCGGTATATGCCGCGCGGCCTTAAGGCCCAAGACGATCGTCGCAGCCAGTATACATTCCAGATACGTCAAAAACACCATGACCCCGCTTTCCACCGCCAGATCGATGAACACGCCGATGCTGCGCATGTTGTGGATATCAAAATACGGCACCTTTTCCAGCCACCGGTACAGCATCGACGGCAAAAACGTACAGAAACACACCGCGATTCCCAAAAGCGCGCCTAACGCATTCCGCCAGTTGAATCCTTCCCGGATGATCAGATGAAGGTTGCTGAAGGTGACGATGATAAACGCGATAAACGCCACCGGAAACGCGAGGTACGCAAACGCGTTCGCCGATTCCAGCAGAAACCGGATCATACCGTAAAGCCCCTGGCTGTTGAAGACCTGCGTCACCAGGAACACCCAGATCGGCACTAAGAAGATAAACAAGCCCAATATGCGGATGTTGCGGTACCGGTACAGGTTTTCCCGGATCCCGGCCTTATATTGTTTCCATAATCCGATCATAAATAACGCCAGAAAGGCCGCCAGGGAGATCGGGATCACCTGGCATCCGGTGCACGCGCCGATGATGTTTCCGTACGTCATGATGCCAAATCGGTGTACGTACAGATAGTTTCCGTTCGATGAAAGGCCGCCGTAATCGTATTCGAAAAAGGTTCTGCCTTCGTCAACGGACGCGAAGCTCAGATACAGGGTCCCGTCCTCGATTTTCTTTTCGGTCAACACCGCGATCCCCGGCACCTCGAACTGTACGTTGATTTGGTCCGCGGACGTAATTCCCGCCGGCGCATTATACTTCACGGTGTAGGTTTTTCCCATGACCGCGATATACAGAAAACAAAATAACGCCATCCCCGCCGCAATCAGGACATAATGCCGTTTCTTCATGATTTCTCATCCCCGAAAAAACGGTACAGGCGTTCTTTATAATCCGGCGCGGTATCAAACGCCGCATGGCCGTATCCCTCTTCATAGATATACAATTCCGCGTCCGGCAGCCTCTCGCAGAGTTCCTTGGCCGCCTCCGGCCCGACCACGTTGTCATCCGCCGCGCCGATTACCAATACCGGACAGCCGATCTTCGAAAGAACCCCTCGCGCGTCGTAGGAATCCATCGTATCCGCCAGGCGGATAAACCGTTCCAGTTCCCCGTCCGTCACCGTCTTGGAAGCTTCCCGGAAGAAATCCTTCCACGCTTCATACAGGGAGGACGGATACAGTTTTTCCGCAAACCCGAGATACAATCCTTCCGGATCTTTCTGTTCCGCACGTTTGCGCCAGATCTTCATCGTTTCCTTCATCACGTCCGAAACATACGCCGCGGCGGAACCGATCACAGCCTTGCGGACAAGATCCGGATGATTTGCCGCGATGAGAAGACTCATCATGCCGCCCTGGGAAGCTCCGAAAAGATACACATCCTTCAAGCCCAGGTTCTTCATGACGGCGGCGGTATCTTCCGCCATTTCGTTCATCGTATACGGATCCGGCAGCTCGTTTCGCCGGTCGAAAACGTACACGGTATATTCCTTTGTGAAAAGACGGTACGCCTCGATGATATCTTTCGCCGAACCCATGACCGGCTGTACGGACAATCCCGGTAAGATTACCATCGTCTTTTCCCCGCTTCCGAAGCGGAAATAATCCATGGAAAAACCTTCGGTTTTTGCG
>CACZNO010000269.1 GCA_902782505.1 uncultured Erysipelotrichaceae bacterium
CGTAATTGTCACAAACCGTTCCAACGCTCCCACGGTTTCGGTAAACACCGCATCCCGCAAAAGTAACGTATGACGGACAGAGCCGATTCTTCCCGGTTCGCTGAAGCCTTCCTCGTACATGGTTTTGCGGAATTCCTCAAGATCGGTAGCCGGGTCGATCGTAAAGCGCACCGTGGACAATGACGCATGGCCATAGACGCGCGGATCATAGTGCTCCAAAGAGCCCTCCTCCCCGGAAAGCCACGCATTGGGATAATACATCGCCAGCGGAATATAGATGTTGTCCCGGTCTCCGGTCTTCAGGAATGTTCCCGCGATCCGGATCGTGATCATTTCGTAATCCGAACAATGCACGGTCAAAAACTGTCCCGGTTCATAGCCGTGCGCATCCAGGAAAGACTTACTGACAAGCGCCGGATAAGCCGATCCGAGAGCTTCCGGATGCAGCCAGACATTCAGTTCGTCGGAACGCAGAGCCGATTCATCGTACCCTTCGGCCCAGGTCACGGAAGGATCCCGGTAGTAAAACTCCGGCGCCGCGCGCAAATCGTTCAGGGCGACGACTTCCGGTCTCCGGCGGATCCATTCTTCCCGGTTTTCCTTCGCAAATCCTCCCTCTCCGAATTCCGGCATTTCGCCTTCGAGCCAGTAATGACCGACGCTTTTGGAAACGATCACGGAATGCGCCACACCGCTGGCGTTCAATTGCCGCACGATAGCCGGCGATACGGTCAGATTGGTCACCATCGTCCCATCCAGGGAGGTCACACTTCCGTCAATGGCGGTATTCCGGTAAAGATCCTCAATCTGCGTATCCCAGCCGTTCTGTAACATCGCAAACACCCCGATCAGCACCGTCAGTACCGCGGTCACCAACGGAGCTGCCAAAGAGCGTAACCCGTTACGCCGGATGGAGAGACGGATATACCGCAAAGCTCCGTGCCCGGACGTTGAAGTCCCCTGACGCGGCGGGCGTACCTTCGACTCTCCCTTGGTGACTTTATTGCGCGATTTCATCCCCGCCAGCGCGACAAGACATAACACCGACGCCGCGGCCAATACCGTTCCCAGCACGAGAAGGAATTCCGGGATGCCGAAATTCACGGAGATCGGCAGATCCTTGGAAACGCCGAGAAGATTGATGCTGAAATGAAGATTCTTCGTATATAAAGCTTTGACTCTTGCCATCGCAAACGCCATCACCGCGCCTAACGACAAAAATCCGATCAGACATCCCGCAACCGCGGAAGGCGCAATGACCGCAAACGCACCGGACAAGAACCAAAGGCGCGTATCCCTTGCGGACGTACCCAACACCCGCAAGACATCGAACGTCTCTTTCTGCCGTGTGATAAACAGGAAAGCGAACAGCGCCAAAACGCTGAGAAGTCCCGCTAATGACGCGATCGATACCGCCATACCGACAGAGCGCATCATCTGTAACGGCTCCACGGCATTCTTATACCCCTGGTCCAATAAACGTACATGGATCTCGCCGGAAAGATGTTTCGTCAGTTCTTCCGCAATTTCTTCGCCCTTCGCGTTTTCAACTTCCAGCACGCCGATCTCATACCCGAACAATACCGGTGACGGTTCTTTTTCCGCGTCGGAAGTCCACACATATCCTTCGTATTCGTCGTTGCGGGCAGTGATCCCGACCACTTTCAAATCTTTCGAAACACCGGTTTTTTGGAAGCGGTAATAATCCCATTCCGAGAAGTTCGCTTCCTCAAAATGAATCACGTCGCCGACGGTCTTTCCCATCCGCGCCGCGGTTGAACCGCTGATCACGCAGACTCCCTTTTCGCCTTCTTCCGGGAACCTTCCTTCTTCCAGAACCAGATCCCCCTGTTGGAATTCGTGGAGAGCCTCGATCCGTTTGGCGCTCCGGTGAACAATGTAGTTATTGTAAAGCCGGTACACTTCCGCCTGTTCGAGGAAGATACCTCCCGACAACAACGGATCGTCCATGCTTTCCACACGGTGATACGGCAATACGTCTTTCTCGTACTCAAACGGCTGTACCGTCAATGTCGTCAAACCATTGATGGAATTGTCTTCTTCCGCGCACAATACGAGCCATTTAACCCCGGTTTCCGGATGAATGTCGCTGCCTACGGGAATGTTCAGGTTAATCATGGACCCGGTCAGATCCTTCACGCTGAAAAGACACTGATCCACATAGGCACGGTAAGAAGTAATGCGTTCCTCGTAATAGCCCATACCGGAAACATCTCTCCAGTATTCTTTGTAGCTCTCATCGATAAACGGATTGTCCCGGTAAAGCGTACCGTATTTCATATAGACCGTTTCCCACCAGGTATCCAGCGCGCAGAAATCCGGCAGATCCTTTTTCACCGCATCGGTAACGATGTATTCCCCGGTTTCCGGATCCCATTTGGACACATAATGGTACGGCGCGTTGTCATCGAGCGGATTATCTTCTTCTGCCGATCCACCGTAATCGCTGTCCAGCCAGCACCGGTAAACCGTTCCGGCATACGTTCCGTTTTCGTAAATGTCCACGTTTCCCGTCGTTTCATCGGAAATGTAATAGTTTCCGTACAATGCGGGGGTTCCTTCAAACGGGATCCTCACCCTCATCGCCTGCGGCAAAAACAGACTTGAAACGAGGTATACCCCGTAGCTCATCATCGGGCGTGTGCCCAGCGTACGGATATACTCGTCGCTGACGTAGATGTTTTCATTGGTGGGGTTCCAGGTTTTCACACCCTCGATCGACTCCAGGTACGAATCATCGATTTCCTTCCCCAGATCACGCACAAAACTCTCCGCGACCGTACGGCTCGGATAATCTTCCCCGAGATATTCCAGTTTGATGACCGAGAGATAATTCTCCTCGCACTTTTCCAGCATTCCCAAACTCGTGGTATACATTCCGACGCCCAGCGTCAGTAAAA
>CACZNO010000270.1 GCA_902782505.1 uncultured Erysipelotrichaceae bacterium
ACTGGCGATGCTGTTCGTGCTGCGTTTGATCTCCAAGATGGGCAACACGATGGGCCTGCAGTACTTCGGACTGAACTGGATGCGCTATATTCCCGCCAGCTTCTACTTCACCGTATTCCTGCTCGGAATCGTGATCGCATTCATCTTCGCACTGTTGATGTGGGTTGCGGCACGCTTCTTATTCCGCAGAAAATATACGTTCAAAGACGCGTTCTCCAGCGTCGGTGTCGCGGCGGCATTCTTGTGCTGGGGCTTGGTGCTGGCGATCTTACTGTCGTTCTTAAGCGAATTCGCAGCCGGTATGGTATTGCTGTTCACCTACATCATGGCAATCATCGGATTGTTCGTATCCTTGCTGACCGTAGCGGGATGCCGTCCGAACCAGGCGATGTACTCGCTCGCGATCATTCATGTTCTGGGATACCTCGCAGTCAGCGGATTACTGTATCTCGCCATGAACAATCTCTTCAATTAGAGGTAAATCAATAAAGGACCCGCGGGTCCTTTTTTTGTTGTCTATTCGGTGCGTAAGGCCTTGATCGGATCTTTCTTCGCCGCCAGACGGGACGGGATCAGACCGGCAATCAGGGTTAAGAAGATACTGATCAGGATCAGGATGACTCCGGCTCTGGCCGGCAGCATCACCAACAGCGTCGGAATATCGGTCAGATTCCGGATCCAGGCTGTCAGCGGTATGCACACTAACACCGTGACCCCGACGCCCAAGAGTCCGGCCGCGGTTCCGATGATGAAGGTCTCCGCGTTGAAGACGTGGGAGATATCCTTCTTGGAAGCTCCGATGGCCCTGAGAAGTCCGATTTCCTTGATTCTTTCCAATACGGAAATGTAGGTGATAATACCGATCATGATCGAGGAGACGATCAGGGATACGGCAATGAAGGCGATCAGGACGTAACTGATCGTATCGACGATCTGTTTTACACTGGAAACCAGCGCGGCCGCCATATCGGTGTAGGAAATCGCCGCATCCTCATCCCCCTTTTCGACCATGGTGTGGTTGTAGTTTTCGACGAATTCCCGGAAGTTTTCCTTCGAATCGAAATCACGGAAGTAGATATCGATGCCGGCAGGATCTTCCTTTTTCGCATAGCCCAGTCTTGACAGATTGGATTCCAGCGTAGCCTGACGCTGGTTATTGGTCTGTAAGGCGGACATAACACGCATCAATTCTTCCTCGTCGTAATTCATATGGAACGCACCCGCAATCGCATCCGCGTCCACATGGAACGATCCGGCGATATCCTGGATCAGTTCCGAAGACATCGTCCCGATGATTTCCGCGACTTTCGCCTTGCGGTAGCCGTCTTCCAGCGACGAAGAGATTTTCCGGATCCCCTGCTGGACCGAAGGAATGTACATCGCGTAATTCACAAGCGCGTCGATCATGTTTTCGGGAACCGGGATCACAAGGTTTTCCGGATCCAGTTCCAGATCTCCGAAATCCAGTGCGGACAAGTCCAGTTCTTCCAATTCCGCACGGATCATCTGGTCCATCAGCGGTTCAAAATATTCCCCGCTCATACCGTAGCCCGCAAAGAATTCGTTCAGTACGGTTTGCGCCTCTTCGGTTTTAAGGTATGCCAGAACGTCTTCTTCCAGCGTCGCGTACGTAATGACGGCGGTTCCTTCTTCGTTGACTTTGGAACGTAAGAATCCCGCGATCAAGGTCTTCGCCAGATCCGTAACTTTCTCCTCGGTTTCGGAAATATCCGTGGAGACGTATGACAGCGCTTCGGTCATGGAAGAGCTGATTTTCTTGGATAACGCAGTTGGGTCGATATCTATTCCGAAGGCGTTGCGGATCGCATCCGTATCCACGGAAATGATGGATTCCATATCGAATTTCGGCGCGTTTTCGTCGTTTTCATCGTCGAATTTCTTGCCGGTAAAGACGTTGGTGTCTTCTTTCTCCAGCTGCATTCCCACAATTTCGGACGCCCCTGCCTTTTCCATCATGGCCTCCGGCAAGGCCGACGTATAACCGATGCCGGGGTTCAGGAAACTCATCTGCGAAGAGGACACCG